>CAZLZM010000039.1:6633-9038 GCA_964563995.1 uncultured Nitrosopumilales archaeon | reverse complement strand
ATAGAGATCTAGTTTTTATTGTAAGAATTATTATATAATTAACAGGAGCAATAATTCCTGATGTTTACTTGCTATTCAACTCCATCCTTATACTCATCCCATCCTCAAATGTAACTTTACTAGGATCACTGCCAACATTTACATACTCTTGCTCACCTTTAGCCTTAATCCAGATACTCATATCATACTTACTTGTATCTAATCCCCATAATCTTATCAGATCCATGAGTGTAAATCTTACTGGTCTAGAGTATACTACATATACATTACCACCATCTTTTGTATGTAACGGTCTTAAGCACTCTGTGCCCCTACCTATATTCTCTGGAACACTTACTACCTTACCATCTATGGTAACTTCTAGCATTACATGTAGTCTAAACGGTAGATCCTCACTAGATATACATTGCTCTATAGGTGGTTTACCCCCTAATATGAAGTGATTTATAAGATATGCAAAACCTGTACCTACACCAACAAGTATAACAGGTAGTATGAGTTGCCATTTGGTTAACCTCCTCTTATCCTCTCCTGGAGCCTTCCTAGGTTTTACCATTGCAGTAGTTTAGTAAAAGCATAAATTAATACTTGTCCATTAGTAGTAGTATGATATAGCAATGACAAGCCGGGGTGCCCTAGCCTGGTAGGGGGCAGGCCTGCTAAATGCAATTAACTAATACACTACATACAGCATACAGTGAGTCTGTGGCCCGTAAGGGCCGCACGGGTTCAAATCCCGTCCCCGGCGCCAAATCCACGGTTCGCAACCCACATTATATTATGGGTATGAGGGTTGCAGGTAAAGGTAACGGTGGTAACAGTAACAACAGCATTTACACAATCGCTAGAAAGGACAGGGATATCTACAACATGGAGAGCAGGCTCAGGTACTGGCTGGAGCGTGTAAGTTCGCTCTCAGAGCATGATAGAAATGATATCATGAGGTTAGTGCAGTACCTACAAGATAGGGAGACATCAGCACTCAGGATTGTACGTTGCCTTAATGTACTCATGATAGCAAGGAGGGTAATAGGGAAGGACTTAAGGGAGTGTACCTCCTCAGATGTAAGGGGTTTTGTAGCATACATGGAGGAGAAGGGTTACTCACCAGAGTCACAGAGCCATACTGTACAATATTAAAGTACTTCTTCAAGGTTGTTTATGGTAACAACAAGTATTACCCTGAACAGGTAGCATGGTTAAAGCATACAATGAGCAAGACAAGGCAAGTAATCGTTATCGTACAACGACTTCCTGACAGAAGAGGAGATCAAGATGTTAATAGACGCAGCAAACAGTATGCAGAAGAAGGCGTTCATAGCAGTAGCATATGAGACTGGGGCAAGACCTGAAGAACTCCTTAGCATAATGATGAGATCTACTCTTTGATGGTCTAGCGGTATATGTTTCAAGCCCTCATAGGTAGTCTAGTACCTTGGATAGGTGGAGTATATTAAGTTGCCTATTTATTCCAAAAAGAGGTGTAAATTTCATGATAATATAAATGGATTAATAGCATTGTCTATCTTTTAGACAAGGAGGTGGTTAAATAATATTATAATAATATTATTTCACTACCAAGATAGAGCATCTACATTTCTTGAGAATCTTCTCAGATACACTGCCTAGTAACATCGATTGAATTCTGTTCAATCCCCTATTGCCTACAACCACTAAATCAGCATTCATCCTCTCAGCAAGTTCGCATATCTTATCAGCAGGATCGCCATACAATATACTTGATTCTACAAGTAGGTTAGTAGAACCTGCAAAGTATTTGTTTATTAAATCTCAATGATATTCTGATATATGCTTCTCTTCATCATATATCTTTACTCTATCTATCTCCCCTTCAGATGCTATTAGTGTAGGGATCTCTATGACAGTTACAACTGTTACATAAGCATCTACCCATTGTGCTATCTCGGCAGTCTTTTACTCTCTTTGCGTTATCGGATAAATCTACAGCAGCTATAATCTTCTTTCTCGCTGTTATCATCTTAATGTCATGTTATTGCTCTATGGCTTGATTTATTACTCTCGTATGTATTTCATCAAGAGATAGTCTATTTAATAACAGAAACAGCACTGAATATGACTGATATAGTATATTCTTCACAATATTTGTGATTAGGTCACAAAGCACACATTATTGTTATTACTTCTATTGCGTTATATTAATCATTCTGCTTTACCTATTTTAGGCACATGCATCATATATTCTTATGACACAAAGCTTATGGCTAAAGTTGGTACAACTACACTCAGTATAACAGCTATCACAGTTATTAAGAAAACCAAGATCTTTTCCTATTGTGGCTATGATTGTACCAACTGTAAGTCTAGTGTTTAACAAGAGCATTGAGAATATAGGGGTTTCTGGTATCCATCTAGTATATAACAGC
>CAZLZM010000039.1:0-6533 GCA_964563995.1 uncultured Nitrosopumilales archaeon | reverse complement strand
GGTTTCTGGTATCCATCTAGTATATAACAGCCTCAATTTTGGTAATATCTTGCTTTGTGCTTCAACCTATATTATGGTGATTGGCCTAGCCAATTTCACCGTTCTTGTATAAAGTGTGATTAATGTCGGTATATATTGTATAATATCTATCCATTCATCTTTCTTACCAGGGACTCCGTCCTTACGGACGGGATAGTCTACTCAATCAATCAATCGCTTATCAGATACACCTTGTAGCATATCCAAGAGTTGAATGCTAAGGTATGACGGATATACGACATTAGTAAATTGATAAATCTATATACCTAAAATTGTTTATTAGTACTATAATTAACATGGCAAAGAAGAGCTGCTCTATCTGTGGTAAAGAGGTCAAGATACCATACAGACTTGATAAATATGGTATACAAGGTATAATATGTGGTTCTTGTTACGATGAAAAATTAAAAGAAATATATAATATAAGGCATTAATCAATAAAATAAATAAGAACCTGCTTGTATTGAATCTGGATTGAATAGATATTGTTCATTCTCTATTACCAAAGCTAAATTTATTAGTTAAGCATCAATAATAATTTTATGGATAAAATGCTGATCTTACTTTATGATAATACATGTTACCACTGTAGTAGATTTGCTACTTTAGCAGCTAGATTGACAGCTAATAAGTTAACTCTTGTAGGGCTATACAGTAAGGAGGGAGATGAGCTAAAGGCTTCATTTCCTAAATATATTAACCCATATGAGATGTTCTGGCTAATAGATGGATTAGATGCATATGGAGGTTTATATGGTTTCTTTAAACTTTTGAGGTTTATTATAACAAGCCTTTTTAGCATTAATAATAATAATGTATCCATTAGCAAATATTACGTATGCTCTAAGTGTAACTATGATGATTGTAGACTCATTAATAGGATATATAATCTTATAACTAAAAGAAGTAAAGTAAAGTTAAGTATTATTAAGTACTCTATAAATAAATAACAAATAAAATTATTAAACCTTCTTCTGTTTAAAATCTATAAATCACTAAAAATTATGCAAGTGATTTAACCTCTACCTCTTCTTTAAGCCCCTTGGCAACTATCTCTGCAGCCTTTCTTCCAGATAGTAACATTGCACCAAATGTTGGACCCATCCTTGGCAAGCCAAATGTCTCAGCAACACTCATGCCTGCAACAACAAGCCCTGGATATACCTCAGATGTATGCTCAACTACTAGGTCTTCTGACTGCTCAACCCACATAGGATTCATGCCAGAGAACTTCACTAAGCCTCTATCCTGTAACCTCTTAACTGCTACCGCGTCATGACCAGAGGCATCTATAACATATCTAGCCTCTAATGCTACTGGGTCAACACATGTTATATTCCTTGGTAGTGCAGCTACTGGCATCCAATTAACAACTACTCCAGATACTCTATCCTTTCTAAGTATCAGATCATCGAACTTTGTTAAATTAAGGAACTTGACTCCTGCATCACATGCACTTGCTATAAGTTTTGAGCATGCATTTGGTCCAGGTGTGGCATACAGACCATCTGTTACTTTCTTGTACTTAACTCCTAACTCATCTAGAATTTTGTTTGCTGGAGCCCTAACGGTTATTGGATTCATCATGAAGCCTCCTATCCAGAACCCTCCACCTATGTAGTTGTTCTGTTCAACTATAAGTGTCTTAAATCCCATCTTTGCCAAATCTCTTCCAGCCATTAGACCCGCTGGTCCAGCGCCTATTATTATAGCATCGCTATCTACGTACTCCATCAGCATCTCATGGAACATGCTTGCTATTGCTCTAGTTATCTCCTTCTCGCTTACCTTTGCGAATATTGGCATAATATTATTCTAGCATGCAGATATTTAATTATTGTTACCTTAATATTTAATTAAGGTTATAGAAGGGGAGTGAATAGGAAAGGGATAGGTAAGGGAAGAATAGATAGCAGATCGTTAGCCTTAATAATATTTGCTTGTATAGTAAGTGCAATAGTAACAATAATTATTGTAACATACAATGAGAGGATCAGACAGGAGAACTATGTAATTGCTATACAAAGAATAAATACTGAGGCTAAACAGTTAACTGAGCATTATAACAGTGAGTATGCTAGATGGAGTGATAAGATTATAGATGATGGTACAATGGTTGGTATTGTGGATAGTATAATGGTTAAGCAGAAGAGGTTGATAGATATTATGAAGAGTATGGATGTACCAGATGTGTTTAAAGAAGCACATGATTACAATCTAAAGTCACTCGAGTATGAGTATGATGGCTATGGTTACTTTAAGAGCTACTTAGTAAGCAAGGATGTGAGGGAATTGAAGAGATACCAAGAGATGCTACAGCTTGCCTTTGAGAACGAGGCTAAGGCATTAAGCCTTTACAATGGTAAGGGATTAATACTCCCTTAACCCTGTTAAGATGTATGCTAGAGCAGTTGAAGACTAGAGCACTCTTCCAGAATACCATAGATGTATGGATTGCATTATGTAATGAGAGGGGTTTAGAGTGGTATAACGTTGATGGTTATAGAGCATTCATACGTTATCTTCTAAGTAAGAATGTGAAGATGGACAGATTCCCCTTATGTGTGAAAGAGACTGGTACATATGAACGTAGTAGAGATAAGGTAGCCTTGCTAGATGAGTTATCAAAGTTAAATACACAAGATGCTCAAGTTTACATAGTAAAGTTAGATGAGAACACATTAAATGTTATAAGAGGATTTCATTTTTAGATATTAAATGAATAAAAATAAATTATGTTATTAAACTATCATATCAATTATCAATATATCAATGCTGTCCTGTTATGATACCTATTCTGTTACTTCTTAATGCTATTAATGCTAAGATGAATGATACCCCTAACATTAGATAGTATACTAATGGGAACTCTGGTACATAATTGAATGATACACTTGCATCCTCTCCTTGCTCACCGTTTATCTTCCTTACCTCAAGTATATAATTGCCTTGTTCATTGAGGGTTAACTTATTCATACTGTTAGAATTAACACTATCTAACTTAGCAACTTCTTTGCCGTTAGAGTAAAGTATGAGATCGAATTTTGCATTGTTCAAAGTATTACCATTATTATCAGTTATACGTATGTTAAATATGGACTCTTTACCTATATCAGCAGGTAACCACTCAACCATAACATTGTATCTACCACTTGTACTCTTTGCCATAAGATTCACAGATGATCCTCCTGTACCTATTATGCTAGTTGTGTAGAACTCAGGCTTCAATGCAAGGTTACTTACTGCAAGTATCTTAACCTCATTGCTGCCAGTAGATAGCATGTATGTATCATTACTATCAAGCCTTATTGTAAATGAACCATTGGAATCAGGTTTAACTGAACCTTTGATTACAACCTTGCCATCTTTATCCTTTATGAAGTAGTATACACTAACATCCTTACTAGGGTCCCCTTCTACACTAACATTACCTGTTATGACCAACTCATTACCTCTTGTAAATGATATTGGAGCCTTAACATTATTTATCTTTGCTAACCTAACATGCTCAAAGATGCTCCAATGCCCCTGTTCAAATGGGTATGTAGGGTCTCTAAAGGCCTTTATCACTATGGTCCTTGAATCTGGGTTGTAAGAGTCTAGATAGAATGGTCCATTGCTTATAACTGCATGTCCCTTACTTTCTATCCATCTTATTGTAGCATCATACCTAGCATTGGCATCTTGAATACTTACTATTCCTTGCAACGCCTTTGGTATAGTGTTATTTATCTTAAAGTTAAGTAATGCATCCTTTATCATATCTGCATTACTCTTTATTATTAAGGATAGCCAATCAACGTTCTTTGCTCTAGCAACAGATTGTGAGAACTCTGCCTTACCATCAATAACAACCTTCTCCATAGCTGCATATACCTCCCATGGCATACTTGCCCAAATTGAAGCGTAATCTGCTATATAATTAGGATCGAAGTGCCAGTAATCAACGTAAACCTCTAGAGTATGATCATCCAAGAACCTTACACCCTTCACAGTCTTTATGAACTTCTCTGCGGTTGCTGCATACTCAGGATCGTATGTAGGATCATTCTCACTCTCCTTTGTACCCCACTCAAAGGCAAAGTATAATCCATACAATACATCATTCTTATCCATCATAATACCATTATGCCACCTACTATACTTTAGATCGAATATTACCTTGCTCTTTGCCTTAACGTTACTACCAACCTCCTTCCATTGCTTACCATAAGGATCCCATACAATCGCATTGTTAGGCACGTTTATCGAACCATCTGGACCTGCTGTCTCAACATTCCATGTTACTCTAACAGGTATAACCTCTCCAGTATGAGGGTTCCTGAATGTTGATGGATCTGCTATAGCATTCCATATTATCGTTGCATAAAAGTCCCTTAGTCCACCTATTGGGTTCCATGAACCTTGGTATATCTGCTTCATACCTATCTTAAGACTATTAGACTCGCTACTTGCATTTATCAATGTAAATCTATCTGTTATACCAGCACCAAAGTCTAATACTATGCCTTTAACATCACCTCTAACTATGTATGGATCTAAAGTATTAGCAATGAATATCCTAACAGACTCGTTAACGCCTAGCATGACTGCCCTCTTAAGCAGAGAGTCCCTCTCATCCTTTGATCTGTAGTTGCCTGTGAATATCTTCTCTGTAACCTCATCTAACTCCTTGTTCTCATAGTTCCAGTAATCTGGGTTCTTGAACCCTGGCATGTTAGCAAACCAAGGAGCATACATCTGTGCTACCAATGAACTATCATATCTCTCGAATGCTGATCTGCCCCAACCTTCTGTGTATAGGTGCCATTTGAACTCTTTTGGGTCAGAACCATACACATCTGAGAATGCCTTATTAAGATCACCGTATATCCTCTCAACCTTGAAACCCAAGCCCTCAAGGGTTGTTGCTATCGTCTCTCCTATAGTCTTTCTTCTAGGATCATCACTCCTTATGAAGAACTTGAGCTCTATCTGTTTTCCTTTGTATAACCATCTACCATCACTACTCTTCTGCGCACCAGCATCAGTTAATGCTTTGCTTATCATCTCCTCTGCTAGATTAGGGTTGTACCTGAAACTAAATGACTCTATAACATCTGCTAACACTACGTAGTCTGGATCGTATTGGCTATATGCAGAATACATTGGAGCACCAAAACCTTTCAAGACCTCATTAACTATGAAGTCTCTATCTATAAGATAGTTCATAGCATACCTAACCTCTTTAAATGCAAATGGGTTAAGTGTATCGCCTTGCACTGTTGGTGCAGGATTAAGTAGTATGCTCAATGAACCTCCAGGAGATTCGTAGACCTTTACATTAGGATCGTTCTTTAACTCTTGCACTATATCAAGGGGTATACGCCAGAAGTAAGCATCTAAGTTACCTGCTTTAACTTCATTAACTGCAACATTCTCATCAAGATAATGTATGAAGGTTACCTCATCTGCATATGGACCCTTCTTAATATCTTGGGCATAAGCATTTAGAGGTATACTTGTAATCAGTGATGTTAATACTGCAACTGCCATTACCGTACTGCTTAACCTTCTTACCATTATTTACTCTTTAGAGGTAATATTAATTAAATCTTGCTACCATTATTGCTATAATATGATGGGTAGTAAGATATTATTACTTAAACTAATACCATTCATGAATGGATTTGTATATGTTAAAGAGTTATCCTCAAAATTATGTATTAGCTATGCTACATGCAATGATGCACTAGAGCATTTATCAAGGTTAGGTATAGGTAAGAGGATAGAAGGCTCAAACGAGGATAGCAATGGAACCTTGTTCTTATTCGATATTAATGATAGAATTAATGCCATAATGCTAGCACTGAGGCTTAATGCAAGTATTGAAGAGGTTACAAGTGTACTTAACTGGAAGGACTTTGAGATATTAACAGCTAACATACTTGAAGAGAATGGGTACATGGTTGCTAGAAATGTTAGGCTAATGGATAAGCAGAATAGATGTAGGCTAGAGATCGATGTTGTAGGCATGAAAGATGTTAATGGTAAGAGTATTGCCCTAGTTATAGACTGTAAGCATTGGAGTTACATTACAGAAGCAGCATTAGTATCTATAGTTAAGAGACAGGTTAAGAGAGCAAGTATGTTTGTAGCATCTGATAATAACATAGATATAGCATTGCCTATTATACTAACACTAAGAGATATGCCTATGCTTGTAGATGGTATACCAATAATCCCTATATCTAGGCTAAGATCGTTCTTGTATGAATATGATATTAATGACGAGAGGATGATGTTCATCACAAAATAATCAATGGGATGAAGAATTATTATTAAGAATTATCATCGAACTAAACCTCATCTTTTAAGGCGGGGATGATACTATCACCAATACGAATAATATATTTAAATACTATATAAGATAAGAATAATAAAAATGGTGCAACAGGTCTTAAACTACAAATACAGACTATATCCTAATAAACTGTATGAGCAAAGGTTGGAAT
>CAZLZM010000038.1:0-9106 GCA_964563995.1 uncultured Nitrosopumilales archaeon | reverse complement strand
GTATGTTATATGGAGTATAGTTGAAGGAGGAGAACCTACTAGTAGGAAGGATATACTTGAGTTACTTGAGCATCTAAAGTCCTTACATGTTCCAGTTACAATGATAACCAATGGCTCACTACTACATACTCTAGACCTTGATAGGCTTAAGGATTGCATAGATTATGTATGCTTAAGCATAGACTCTCTAAAGCAAAATTCATACTGTAAGGTTAGAGGTGTGAAGCAAGAGATATTCAATAGGGTAATGAACAATATTGCATTATTAAAGGATAAGGGTATAAGGCATTACATAAACTCTGTTATAACGAAATGGAACACTGAAGAGTTTATAACCCAAGAGTACTTTGATATAGCAAAGAGTTTAGGTGTGCATACTGTAAGCATGACATTTGTAGAGGATAGATCTGATGTGGATTACTCATTACTCCCAGATAGGGGTACAATGGTTAAGGTATGCAATAGCATAATAGATTACATGAAGAAGCATAACGATCCATTCATACTTATACCAGAGTCTTACTGGAAGCAGATAATAGCACATGGAAGAGCAGTATTTGATGAGTGTGGGGTATGGAAGAGTATGTTTATAAATGCAGATGGTACTGTTATGGTACCATGCTGGAGGTTCAAGGATAATGCTTACAGTATGCTGAAGTATGATGTTGATTATATCTGGGGCTTAAAGGAGTGGGATATAGCCAAAGAGTGTAAGGAGTGCGAGGTTTTAGCATGCATATGGTACTCATCGCAGAGCCCAGGTATACTTGTCAAGGGATACATGCGTGGTATAAAGGCATTGATAACAAGGCATATAAGCAGTAATAATGGTGAATCAATAAGCAATATACTCGAATAAGTAACTATCAAAAAGATATTTATTATATAGCAAAAGAGGAATATTGCCTATGGTTGCATTAGATGCTATAATACCTCAGGTAGGAATGCTTATAGCATTACTAACAATACCTATAATATCAAAGAGGGTTGAGCATAACATAGAGTACTTCTTCCTTAGTGCTGGTGTAATAGCAGTAAGCGTAGTTAATATGTGGTCACTGCATCTGCTTGAAGAGGCATTATTACATCCAGTGATTATAGGCAACATACCTATAGGCATAACACAGGTAGTCTTAGCAGCAGGGCTAGTATTCTATTATGCAAAGAAGAGGGTCTATGGGTTTGCAACAAGGTTAAGCAACCCATACATCCTAGCATCAATAGTATTTGCACTTGGTATTGCATCTAGCATCGTATCTGCAATAGTAGCATCTGTTATACTCGCTGAGTTGTTAGCATTATCAAGGCTTACTAGAACGGCTAAGGTTAAGGTATCTATAATGGCTGCATATTCAATAGGTATAGGTGCAGCACTCCTACCACTTGGTGAGCCATTATCAACCATAGCAATAGCAAAGCTTGAAGGAGAGCCGTACAATGCATCATTTACATTCCTCCTAGATAACCTATGGGATATACTTATCCCATTAGTAGCACTCTTCTCTATTCTAGCATATATTAATGTGAAGGGAGTAAGGATGATAAAGGTATGGAAGGATAAAGCAAACAACAACGATAATAATAGTATTGATGTAATAAAAGAGTATGAGAGTAGTGTAAAGGTTGTTATTATAAGGGCGGTTAAAATATATGCATTCATATTTGGATTAACATTACTAGGAGAGTTCTTTAAGCCACTTGCAGAACCTGTTGCTGATCTAGGTGTTTATGTGTTATACTTCTTTGGACTAGTATCAGCAGCAGCAGATAATGCTACACTAACTGCAGCATTGGTAAGCAATAAAATGAGCATAGATGAGATTAGAGCATTCATAACCTCACTGGTAATAGCAGGAGGAATGCTTATCCCAGGTAATGTACCAAACATAGTATTCGCAAGCATAATAAGGATAGGATTCAAGGAATGGGCTAGGATAGGTGTACCCATAGGTATGTCTGTCTTTCTAGCTGTTGGTGCTCTTATGCTTGCATTAGGTCTATAGTAATGAAGATTAATATTATTTATGGGATTATATTGCGTCTATGGGTACACATGAGCCTCAACTAGTACGTACACTAAGCCTCCTAGATATAACAATGATTGGTATAGCTGCAATGATAGGAGGGGCTATGTTCGTTCTTATAGGACCAGCAATAGGTCTTGCTGGTCCTGCTGTACCCAAAAGAGGAATATTGCCTATGGTTGCATTAGATGCTATAATACCTCAGGTAGGAATGCTTATAGCATTACTAACAATACCTATAATATCAAAGAGGGTTGAGCATAACATAGAGTACTTCTTCCTTAGTGCTGGTGTAATAGCAGTAAGCGTAGTTAATATGTGGTCACTGCATCTGCTTGAAGAGGCATTATTACATCCAGTGATTATAGGCAACATACCTATAGGCATAACACAGGTAGTCTTAGCAGCAGGGCTAGTATTCTATTATGCAAAGAAGAGGGTCTATGGGTTTGCAACAAGGTTAAGCAACCCATACATCCTAGCATCAATAGTATTTGCACTTGGTATTGCATCTAGCATCGTATCTGCAATAGTAGCATCTGTTATACTCGCTGAGTTGTTAGCATTATCAAGGCTTACTAGAACGGCTAAGGTTAAGGTATCTATAATGGCTGCATATTCAATAGGTATAGGTGCAGCACTCCTACCACTTGGTGAGCCATTATCAACCATAGCAATAGCAAAGCTTGAAGGAGAGCCGTACAATGCATCATTTACATTCCTCCTAGATAACCTATGGGATATACTTATCCCATTAGTAGCACTCTTCTCTATTCTAGCATATATTAATGTGAAGGGAGTAAGGATGATAAAGGTATGGAAGGATAAAGCAAACAACAACGATAATAATAGTATTGATGTAATAAAAGAGTATGAGAGTAGTGTAAAGGTTGTTATTATAAGGGCGGTTAAAATATATGCATTCATATTTGGATTAACATTACTAGGAGAGTTCTTTAAGCCACTTGCAGAACCTGTTGCTGATCTAGGTGTTTATGTGTTATACTTCTTTGGACTAGTATCAGCAGCAGCAGATAATGCTACACTAACTGCAGCATTGGTAAGCAATAAAATGAGCATAGATGAGATTAGAGCATTCATAACCTCACTGGTAATAGCAGGAGGAATGCTTATCCCAGGTAATGTACCAAACATAGTATTCGCAAGCATAATAAGGATAGGATTCAAGGAATGGGCTAGGATAGGTGTACCCATAGGTATGTCTGTCTTTCTAGCTGTTGGTGCTCTTATGCTTGCATTAGGTCTATAGTAATGAAGATTAATATTATTTATGGGATTATATTGCGTCTATGGGTACACATGAGCCTCAACTAGTACGTACACTAAGCCTCCTAGATATAACAATGATTGGTATAGCTGCAATGATAGGAGGGGCTATGTTCGTTCTTATAGGACCAGCAATAGGTCTTGCTGGTCCTGCTGTAATTATAACATTCTTACTGAATGCTATGATAACCATTTTTACAGCCATGTCATACGCTGAGCTAGGCTCATCTATACCAGAGGTTGGTGGAGGATATAGATGGATAAGGGAAGGATTGCCTAGACCAATGCCTTTCATAAATGGTTGGCTAGGGTGGTTTGCACACATAGT
This sequence comes from uncultured Nitrosopumilales archaeon, assembly GCA_964563995.1. Lineage (GTDB taxonomy): Archaea > Thermoproteota > Nitrososphaeria > Nitrososphaerales > Nitrosocaldaceae > JBBIQH01. The sequence continues at coordinate 5,467 of CAZLZM010000038.1, read as the reverse complement.
TGCTACCAGCCTATATGCAATAAGTTTCGGTACATTCCTACAAGGATTGTTTCATACTATAGGAATAGATCTGTTCTTTCATGCTGATAAGTTGTTTGCTACCATAGCAGTCTTAGCATTAGCATATGTAAACTATAAAGGAGTATCTCCTACTGGTCATACTGGAAATGTAATTACATTGGTACAACTTGCTGTTATATGCATATTTGTAGCCTTTGGTTTGGCTGTGATGTACACAAAGCCTGATTGGGTTATAAACTTTGCAGACTTTGCACCATCTGGTATATATGGTATACTTGCAGCTACGGCACTCACATTCATATCATTCGAGGGTTATGAGGTTATAGTGCAGGCTGGAGAAGAGGCGAAGAATCCAAGGAGAGATATCCCAAGGGCAATCTTCATCTCTATTATAGCTGTTACTATAATATATATTGCTACAGCAGTTGTTGCCATAGGTGCAACACATGCAGATACACCTACATGGAAGTTCATAGGCTCGTATGGGGAACTTGGGATGATGAAGGCTGCCGATACGTTCATACCATTTGGGGCATTTCTAGTGTTATTTGGTGGTATGGTATCCATGCTTGCTGCACTTAATGCAAGTATGTTCTCATCTGCTAGAGTAGCAGTAGCCATGGGTAGATACTACAATCTACCCCACATATTAAGTAGGATACATCCTAGTAATAGAACCCCGTACATAGCAATATTCGTATCCTTACTCATAATGCTCTTCATGATTTATATGTTTCCATTACAAGAGATAGCAATAGCAGCAGGACTTATATTCTTAATACTATTCTCACAGGTTAATGCTGCAGCCATAAATATACGCAGGGTTTATGGTAATAGGTTAACCTATGGCTTCAAGACACCTTTATTCCCAATTATACCAATAATAGGTATACTCTTAAAGATTGGTTTAGCACTGTACATAATAATCACACAACCAATGAGTCTAGTAGTAACTATGGTATGGGTAGCTGTTGGACTACTGGTGTATAGAGTGTACTCATTCAAGCATGAGGTGGAGCATATAGCACCATTACTTGCTGCTAGAGGTGATGTTATAAGGAAGGATTTTAGGATACTTGTACCATATATGCCAGAGGACCCTATAAGGATGATAAGGTATGCCATCAATATAGCAAAGAGTACTAACAGTGAGATCAATGTTCTTAGGATTATAACCGTACCATATCAAACTCCATTATCTAGTGGTATAGCATTTGTAGATGATGCTGTAAGATCCTTTGAGCCTACTAGAAAGGTGCTCGAGGATAGCAAAGTTGCTTATCATTACTTGATTAGAATATCACATGATAGTGTTGATGCACTACTTGCAAGTATTGAGGAACAGAGTATAGATCTATTGGTGTATGAGTTCAATAGCTTTAAGAATAATAAAAGGTTACAGATGCTCTTAACATGCAATACTCTAGCAGTAAAGATAGTTAATGAGGAGAGTGTAAAGAAGGTACTTGCGTTCTATGATGATGAAGGAGAACACTCTAAACTGGTATTCAAACTATTAAGTTGGTTAACAGATACACAAAGGACTGTGGTATACCTATCAAAGTTAGAAGGGATAGATTATGTAAATGAGAAGGATAAATTGTATTTATGTGGTAATGAAGTTATAGAGGTTAAATTACCAGATAAGATAGGTAAGGAGTGGTTGGTAGATCTAATCTTAAAGGTCATTAGAGAACATGAGCCAGATCTAATAGTACTGCCTGCAAGCATAGTTGGTATAAACATTCTAAATAATGTATATATACTTAGAGCATTGGAGATGGTTAACTGTAATATTATAATAGCATGGAGTTTCACCATCCCTGCTATACACAAGGCTAAACTCTTACTTAAGAGGATACTGTACAAGTGAAGTATCTCCATTCCTTATCATCTTATCATGTTACCTTTTCTCTAGGATCTTACAACCCTCTGCAGGCTTACATACCTTTGCTATACATTGCATACCATTTGTAATGTAAACATCTTGTACAAGATCAGATATCCGTGATGCCTTCTCTTTGCTATCTGTAACTATAAGTATGGAAGGTCCTGCACCACTTATAGTTACTGCCAATGCACCATTCCTTAATACATTATCTTTAACCTTATCATACAATGGTATAAGATGCTTCCTAGCTGGCTCTACAACTACGTCCTTCATAGCATCAGCTATTACCTTAACATCTTGAATAGCAAACCCTGCTACTAAAATACTAGCATTAGCTACATTACTAACCATTTGTCTTAAACTAACACTCTCTGGTAAAACACTCCTTGCAATACCAGTCTTACCCTTTGGCACACTAACCTTTGGCGTTACTATACAGATAACTAGATCCTTTGGTGGTTCAAATCTTATAGTATGAAAAGGCTCGTCTCTAACTATAACAAAGCCTCCTAGCATAGATGCTGCTACATTATCGTAATGAGCAACGTTAGCAGATGCAACCTCTCCAAGTGCAGAGTATCTAATAAGCATGTTAGCATCAAGGTTAAGATCATACAATGCATCTAATGCTCTTACAGCAGCAACAGCAGATGCTGCACTAGAACCTAACCCATATCCTACTGGAATACCCTTAGTTATTCTAACCTTTAGTGTATCGTTTATATCATAATCTTGCATCATGCTCTTAAGTGCTAAACCAGCTGAGTTCTGCTCTACTGCTAAAGGTACAGCGCTTGAGTTAGAAGCAACCTCTATAGTTATATTTGATCCCTTGTCATGTGAATCAACAAATAATTCAACCTCATCATAGTAAGCATCTAATGCTAAACCAAACACATCAAACCCTGGTCCAAGGTTTGCTGTTGATGAATATGCTCTAGCCTTAACATATTTGAACCTTGAATGCATATGCTAGTACTCAACCTCTTCCCCTTGCTTTAAGAGTCTTGATAATGCTGCCGCTAGATTAACTAAGCCTTCATGGCTTACGCTTGATACAGCAAATAACTCCATAGATAGACCATAACTCTTTGCACTCCTCACAAGAGAGTTGGCGAATAGATAAACCTCACCATCCTTCTCATTCATAACTGCATGCTCTAGCCTTGCAAGGTTTGATGACCACTTTATTATCTCACTTAGCCTATCCTTAACCAAGTCTATCTTTGATAAAGCGTTTATCTGCGGTATCTTAAGTCTAAGCCTTATAGATGTTGCTAGTAGTGCTATGGATAGTAGGTTAATCGGAGTAGATACAAGTATAGAATCGAACAAGAATATGCTTGCCTTTGTATCACATCTAAGCTCAGTTGCAAATATCAAGCCAGAGGATCTATAGGCAAAGAGCTCAACCTGTCCAGGAGTATCTATTATAGCATAATCAGGATCAAGCTCATCTATCTTGCTTTGAATATCGTTTAAGAGGGTAGCAATTATGTCACTAGCCATTATAAGAGCACCATTGGGTCCTAGTTTATACTTATCCATTATAGCGTATATATCAACATAATCTCTAACATCAACATCAGGCTCGTATGGTAGTTCTATAACTCCTGGATCAAGGTTAACTGCTATAGCATGAGCACCCTTGTTATTGTAATACTCCAATAGCGTAGATGTAAGCATGGATTTACCAGAACCAGCAGTGCCAAGTATGAATATTGCATGCATATAGATACTAAGATAAATAGTTATTTAATCCTAATCTAGTTATTTACAATATATATGCAGTGGAAGAAGATACTTGCTGTAGTTTCAAGTCTGATACCATTGATAATAATAAGTATGCTACTCAATGTTAAGCCTGAAGATATACTATCCATAGGCATATTTCCTTTCATACTTGCAAGTATTGTAGCAGTGGCAAAGTTGTATATACAAGGATTAAGATTCCACTACTACGTTAGATCATTCTTAGGCAATGGTGTAGGTAATATAAACAAAAATATCCAAATAAGGATAGGTAGTGAGTTTGTTACATTAACAACTCCATCATACACCGGAGGAGAGTGGGTTAGGGTAGCATGGTTGTACAAGAATGGTGTACACTCAGGCAAAGGCTTATGGATAATAACAGTTGAGATAATAAGCGATGTATTGGTTGGCAGTACTTTAGCATATATAGCAATGATAATAGCATTTGGCGCCCATAACTACCTTATATCAACAGCTATACTACTCATAGTAACTCCTGTATTTGCATCGTACATGATCCTATTAGCCTTATCAGCAAAGAAGATCATACAGATGCCAAGGTTCACAAAGCCATTGTTAACTAGACTATTTGGAGATGATAAAGGAGAGAAGTGGACTAATGTTATGAACGATAGTTTAAGGGGCTTATGCGAGATGTCAAGGTTATACCTAAAGCGTTCATCTCTAAGGATATTTATTATAGGATTAGCATTAACCTTTGCTGGTGCAGCATTGAACGGTTTAACTTTCATGATAGTAGCTAACTCAAAGGCACCAATAGGATTCTTTGAGTCTATAGTCATGGTTGCTGCATCCATTGCAATAGGCACACTACCAGTAAGTCCTGGAGGTTCTGGGCTAACCGAACTTGGACTTGCATACTACTTGAATACCTTTAATCTAGATCCTACAAGGTTAGGTGAAGTTATAATAGTATGGAGGATAGTATCATACCATGTACCTCTGTTGGTTAGCTGGATATTCCTTGTTAGATCAACCATAAAGAGAAGTTAGTCTTTTCATTAATTATTTTTAATGGCAATAATTAATTCTACCTACTTTTCCTCTTCTACAACACTCTCAGTACTACTTACATCCTCTAATGGTTCCAAGGACTCTAACTCAAACCTATATACGCCATCCATATCAAGGTTAAAATTCTCCTTCAAGAACTTTGTTAATTTCCCACTCAATGGTGCCTTAAACACTCTAATCTTATAAGTGTATACTATACCCTTCTTAAGCCCATCCATATCTATGCTATCTCTTACTCTAGCAGTTATTATATACTTACCAATAGGTAACTGCTCATAGAAGTTTATATCTACCACTCTATTGTCCTTATCTATATCTAGGAAGTAACCTGTGCCTTCCCAACTGTCCTCTAATCTGAAACTCTCATCCTTTATTGAGTTTATCTCGTCCTCAGCCCACTCTGGGAGTTCGCTCGTACTCAATTTAACTCAATAAAATAATTATAGTATATATATAGATTGATTGATCTAAACCGTGTTCACTTCTTACTCTTACTCATCCACCACTCAAAGTACTCTGATTCTTTACTTCTCTTCTTCTGAGGCCTGAGCCTATCTTTAAGATCATCCAACTGCTCCCTTGTAGCATATAGTCCACACTTGTTACATATGAAGTGTTTAGTACTAACCTCGTAAAGCAGTTCCCCATTACATTCTGGACATTTGTTACCCAACAGACCATCTTACCTTCTACTAGAATATAAACTACTATGTTATGTTACAAGAAAATCTACAAGAAAGCCTATGGTTTTAACCGTGGGATGAA
>CAZLZM010000037.1:0-9227 GCA_964563995.1 uncultured Nitrosopumilales archaeon | reverse complement strand
AAGATACTACTAAAAATACTACCCAAGGAGCTTGGGGAAGTTACGCTTGGGGAGATCTTAAAGTCTATGAACCAAGAAGCCTTGCCTTTTAAGGCGGGGGTAGCTCACATATGCTGAATGATATGAACTATAATTCTATTGAGGATAAGATGGTTGACCTACTTGGTATAAGAAAGGATGATGCTAGAGTATACATCCTCTTAGTTAATCAAGGTATCATGAGCCCTACAGATATAGCATATAAGCTGGGTATGGATGTAGATGAGGTTAAAGATACATTAACAAGGTTAGTATACCATTATGGTGCATGTATAGAGTTGAATGGTAGATATGAGGCACTTAACCCAAAGTTCGCTATAACTAACATCTATAGAATGAAGTGCTTAAGCAATGGTATAGAGGTAAGAAGGGATCAAGCAGTAGATAGCATAGCAAATATACTTGCTAAGGTATACGATGATGTAAGGGGTAAAGAAAATGGTTTATTGTGAGCATAAAAATGTATACTATGGAGTAGTGAATATAAAGCATGGTAAGAGGATAGTTGGGGCAGTTGATGTATGGAGATGCGTAAAGTGTAAGAAGATGTTTGCTGAGGAGAAGAGGCTTGGTATATTGGATATAGCAGCTGATATTGGAATGCCATACATAGCAGATGATGAGCAATGGTTCATTCTAACATGTAAGTTAAAGAGTGAGTGGGCTCTAGTTAAGGTTAATAACTCTGGATCTACATCGCTAAAACATGAATGTGTAGATGGTAGTACAACCCTAAGGGTAAACAATTTTAGTATAGATGATGTCCATAAACTTATACCTTTGCATGATGTGATAAACAAGGAGGTTGAGTTAGAGTAATGCATGTCAGAGATGAAAATATAGAGGTTCATATAACTAATGTTTATACAAGCAATATAACAAGCAAGATTAATGGTTACTTTGTCATAAATGGTGAGAAGATAAGGTTTAAAGGCATAGCATTTGGGAGGATAGGAGGTCATAATGTGTATGTAAATGTAAGCAATAAGGCAAAGAATATGCTAAAGAGGATGGGTTATGAACCAGATGATGTTCTAATTATAGTACAAAGAAAGATGGTTGAAGGAGATGTAATATTGGAAGGAGAGATGATGTAATGTAATCAGTTAATTAAGTGGTGACGTAATAATTAATTTCGTATCTTATCTATTCTTAGATTTCAAGAGACATTTATTTTATGTATTTATTATTGTTGTATTAGATTTAGATCTTTGCATCTCTTAATGCATCCTTACATATACATGATCTCTTATCAGGTATCTTAGGTATCAGTGATTTTATAAGTCTCTTCACATTATCTGCGTTTTTCCTAAGAGTCTCTATAACCTCTTGAGTGCTAACTGGTTTATCAGCCCATACATCATAGTCTGTTACAGTTGCTATGTTAAGGTAGCATATCTCCATCTCTCTTGCAAGTATACACTCAGGTACAAGGGTCATTCCTATTATATCTGCTTTAAGAGCCTCCTTAAAGAACATCGACTCTGCCCTTGTTGAGTATCTTGGACCCTCTACGCATACATATGTGCCTTTCTCATGGATACTTAATCCTAGTCTCTTACCCTCCTTAATTGCTATTGCTCTTAACTCTGAGCAGAATGGATCTGCCAACGATACATGGCAAACCTCTCCACCATCGTAGAATGTGTAATTCCTTTGTTTTGTGAAGTCTATGAACTGATCTGTAATAACTATATCTCCAGGCTTTATGTGCATATGCATGCTACCAACTGCAGCAGGTGCTATTATCCTCTTCACTCCTAACTGCTTTAACGCCCATATGTTTGCTCTAGCATTTATCTTATGGGGAGGTATCCTATGTCCTCTCCCATGTCTAGCAAGGAATGCTATGCTCTTACCAGCATAATCTCCTATTGTTATTAGATCTGATGTATCACCATAAGGTGTATATACCTTAACCTCTCTAGCATTATTTAGCATATCAACATCGTACACACCAGTACCACCTATTATTGCTATATCTGCCCTTGCATCTACACTTTTCCTACTTGCTTCACTCATGGATATCACCATTACCATTTACAATTACAATTAATCCCTTACTACTCATACACTACTAGAGAGCATATATTGTAGCCTTTAAGGAGTTCTCTACCCTTTAATTTTGCTAACTCAACTATGAATGCAAATCCTACAACCTTTGCACCCAAGCTCTCTATAAGCTTTGCTGCTGCCATAGCAGTTCCTCCAGTAGCTATAAGGTCATCTGCTATGAGTACTCTATCATTAGCACTTATTATATCCTCTTGTACTTCCATAACTGCCTTACCATACTCTATAGTATACTCAATTCTCCTAGTCTTTCCTGGTAACTTGCCCTGTTTCCTTATCATTACCATACCGGTATTGAATCTAACTGCTAGTAGTGATGCTATTATGAACCCTCTAGACTCTATCCCTGCTAGTAGTGTTATATCCTTGTCCTTGAAGTAATCATAGAACCTCTCTACTATATAGTGCATAGCCTCTCTACTCTTAAGTAATGGACTTATATCCCTAAAGAGCACTCCTTGCTGAGGAAAATCTGGAAATTCCCTAATCATTGCTTTTAGGTTAATATAGTTGGTATCTATACTTTGACTCATGTTGGGTAATACAGTAATATGGTTAAATAATCTTATCTTTGTTGTTAAATAATAACATGCTAAAATGTAGTAAACTTAAAGTATATGTGTAATAGAATAGAGGTTCGATTAGGTTATTTGTAATACTATATGTGGATATGTTAGCAATTATTTATTTATTGTATGATTTTGTAAGAACTAATTAATCTGCTGTACATGAATAATCTATATTAATTATGCGTATTTGTCATTATAAGTGGTTAGAATTATATTTATCATAAGGTAAATGATTAGATGGTGGATAAGGATATAAGGATAGATGGTAAGGGCAGTTATAGTTATAGAATAAGCAATGCTAATGACTTTAAAGATATATTTGAGATTGTCAAGGATGCAGTATATAATACCTTTAAGTTAAGGAGAGGAGGATTAAGCCTATTGCTTCAAGATATGCCATCCTTTGTAGGTGCATACCATGTTCTAGGCTCTAATTACATAGTAGTAAATAGATACGTGCTTAATACTGTGAAGCACTTAGCAAAGACTAAGGATGAGTACAATGCATACTTATTTGTAATCCTAGTACATGAGTACTTGCATAGTTTAGGCATAGTTGATGAGCATAAGGTAAGGAGGATGACCTATGAACTATGTAATACTCTCTTAGGAAAGGATCATGCAGCAACTATAATGGCTAAGAACGATCCATCATCTTACTTCCCAGAGCTTAGATCACTAGCATATGCTAGATTTGGTAATAGATTTGAGATTGTAAGAGAGTTTGATACGTCTAATATATCTTACATTGCATAATTCGTAAGTATATCATAAACAGTTATTTAACGGATTATACCAATTAATATCATTGGTTAGTAAAGATAAGAGTACAGATAAAGGTGAGAGTATAGAAGATCTCACCTCTAAGGTATTTAAGTTAATAATTGAACAAGGTAAAGAGGGTATACTGCAGAGTAGACTATGGAAGGAGCTTAATCTAACCAGTAGAGACGGTTCAAGGATTGCAATGAGGTTAGAGAAGAGAGGGTTAGTAACAAGGCAAAGAGTGTTAGAGAATGGTAGATGGACATATAGACTAATAGCGTTAAGACTACCATTAGATACTAGAAGCATAGAGGGTGCACCTTGCATAACATGTAGCATTGAGAATATGTGTACACCAGATGGAAGCGTTAGTCCAAACACATGCAGGTTAATTGAGAGCTGGGTTATGCTTGAGTATATGAAGAGTAAGGAGAATAGTGAGGAGGAAATGAAAGTTAATAATAATGATAGCAGTAGCAAGAGTAATGATGAGAAGGTTCTAAGCAAACAAGAGAGTGTAAGTTAACATGAGACTAGAACATGCAAGAAGAGACTACTATAGGAGATTAGCCAAGGAGCAGGGATACAGCAGCAGGGCTGCATACAAGTTACTAGAGATCGATAACTCCTTCCATATATTTAAGAAGGGTCTAAAGGTTCTAGATATAGGCTGTTATCCTGGTGGATGGTTACAGGTTGCTAGCAGTAAGGTTGGTAGAACTGGCTTGGTTATAGGCATAGATGTTAGAAGGGTTGATTATAATGCAAGTAACGTAAAGTTAATAGAGGCTAGCGTAGAGGATGATGAGTTATTGGAGAGGCTACACAGCATGCTTAACAATAGTAAGGTGGATCTTATATTATCAGATATCTCACCTAATATATCTGGCGTATGGAGTCTAGATCATGCTAGGCAGATATATCTGAGTAAGAGGGTTCTTGGTATAACAGATGCTCTCCTTATAAGCAATGGTAATGCAGTGCTTAAAGTATTTGATGGTGATATGCTTAAGGATTTCATAAGTGAGGTCAAGTCTCGGTTCAATAGAGTACATATATACAAACCAAAGTCAAGTAGAAAGGAGAGTAGTGAACAGTATCTTATATGCTTAGGCTATAAATTAGTAAGGCAGGAATAAAATATATGATCAATAGACTATACTTATCAGCAATAACCTCTAGATTTATTTAATCTATTATTGAATTATCATAGTGGGATGTCTCTTACTATACTACTGTCTAGACTATTCAGATGGAGAAGAGGTAAGAGAAGGATAAGAAGTATAAATGCTCAGAGGATAGCCACACTACTTGCAAGACCAGAGCTATTGTTTAACGTTAACCCATATTCCATAATAATAGGAAGCGTTATACATAATGCGTTGTATGTTAGTAAAGAGCAGGATTACTATGCAATAGTAGATGGTGTGAAGATCTATGGTAGGCCTGATAGTATAATACGTAATAACATGGATAATACTGTAACAGTTGAGGAGATGAAGACCTTTCACAATAGTAAGGATAGAGATACTAGTCTTGTAATGGGTAGCATCCAGGCAAATATATACTGCTACATACTTAATGAGAACTCGATATATTCTAACAAATATAGGGTTAAGATGGTAGATACAAGCATGCTAATTCAATACATAAGAGAAGAAGAAGGAATGCTAAATTTTAACAAACCTGAATTCTCTAATATGTTAAGAGAGTTCATCAGTAGTATAGATGAACACGTGTTTATATACGAGTATAGGTATGACCATAATAAGGCTTTAAATGATATCAGAGAAGGTATAAATAGGTTTGAGGATATATGTTCAATACTTGGTATAGATGAGTCTACCTTATATAAGAAAGGTAAGAGGTAGAGTCAGATACTCCACGACTGAAGTCGGGAGTCTCCTTGTGGTGGTTTAGATGAGTAATAGTATAGTAGTAGCATTTGATATGGATGGTACATTATTGGATGGTAGATTAGTTCTATCATTAGCAAGACTATGTAATGTTGAGGATAAGGTTAAAGGTATAATGAATGATACTAGAATGAAGGGTTATAAGAAGAGCATTGCTATAGCAAGACTATGGAAAGGATTCAGCAAAGATATAGTACTTGAAGCATTATCACAGATCAACTTAAATGATAACGCTTTAAACACTATAAAAGCATTGAAGGAGAAAGGCTGTATAGTTGGTATAATAAGTGATAGTTATACACTAGCAAGTGATACATTGGCAAGGATGCTTAACATGGACTTTAGTATAGCAAATACTCTAGAGTACGATTATAACAGTGGTATATTAACTGGGCGTATACATATGCCCCTAGGATGGCAGTATATAAATTGTACATGCTTTAACTCAGTATGCAAGAGGTACCATTTAGAGAGGATAGAGTACTTTATTAGCAGCAGTAGTAAGTATGTTAGATCAAAAGTAAAAGAACTTACTAACCCATTAAGGGTAGCTGTAGGAGATAGCATGAACGATGTATGTATGTTAAGTATAGCCGATATTGGCATAGCATATAGAGCAAAGGATGGTATTGAGAACATTGCTAACTATTCCATAGATTGCCTAGCAGATGTACTTGATATATTAACCAGTAGAGGTTTAATATCTAGCATAGGGTAAAGGTAAGGAAATAAGTTTAACATAAAACAGTCAAATTAAATTAATAGTAAGGATAAAGATAAAAATACTCGCGTAGTAATGAGGAGGTAAGAAGATGATGGCCTCCGTCGTATAGTGGTAGTATAGGGGGCTGTGGTCCATAATAGTTGGATATCTGAATGGCAGTTACCCCCGGGCCGGGGTTCGATTCCCCGCGGAGGCCTTAAAATGGTAAGAAGAGATGTTTATTAATATGTCCATACTAAATACTAACATGAATAACGGTATTATTGCAGCAAAGGTTATGCTCATAATAGCATTTGTGTTACTGATAGTTTATGGTGTAGATGAAGCAGTAAGTAGAGCCTCTTCTAAAGGTGGAAGAGAGAGTATCGGTTTTCTACCCCTCAGTGCAATGGTTAGAGGATTAGTATTTGGGGGTTCATCAATAGTATTATCAGTAATAGCATTCTTTACTGCTAAAGATATATCAAGATTCGTATGTATCATGTTATTGATCAATGGTATATTGATAACGGTAGGAGGAGTGGTAGCATCATCAGCATTTGTTACAGCATTAGGAGTACTGATTATAGCATTAGGAGTTATAAAGTTATTCAGAGATGCAAAGATAGCAAAAACCATTTAAACACTGAATGCTTTATTTTTACGCATATAACATTGCTAATATTTGATCTAATAAGTATCTCTTACAAGTTATCAGATCTATTAAATGCTCTAGGTAATCAATTGTAAATTTATATTACACTATAAATACATCGTTAATTATTAATGGTCGAGTGTGTGAGATGTCATAATGATACTAATGAATTTGTATTGATCCCACTAGATAGCAAGATGTATATAATATGCCATGATTGTGTTAGAGAGATAATAAAGAAGTATTTTGAGAGCATAAAGGATAAAGGATACTCAGAGATAGATGCATCTAATCACAAGTAATTATATGTCATTGATTCATTTTGTATATCTTGCCAATACTAAAGCATGATCCTTATCAAATGGTTCTAGATATATTATCTGCTCTACACTAAAACCATTACTCTTAAGTTTATTAACCTCAGCTTTAACTATACTCTCTGGCTCCTTAGTAACATCTATGCTTCTTGACTTAACTATTAGCATAAGGTAACCTTCATGCTTTAGATAAGCCTTAGCATTTGCTACTGCTATCTCTGTCTGATCCTGTTGTGCAATATCACAGTAGATTAGATCAACCTTTCCTGCTATCCCAAAGTATGACTCGTACCTTCTAGCATCCTCAACTATAGGTATAACGTTACCCCTATGCTTTGCAACCCTCTCTATCAACTCTCTAGCTACTCTAGGGGCATGCTCAACAGCATATATTATACCATTACATACTATATCGGATATATGGCTCACAGTTGTACCTGTTGATGCTCCTAGGTACAGTATCTTACTATCTACATTAATTGGTAGATAACTTAACCCCTTGAGTATAGCTGCTGCCAATTTACTCCTAAAGGGATCCCATACCCTATACTCTACACCATCTATGCTAACCAATTGCTCACCATATACTTGGATACCTTTTGCAAGGTTCCTTGTACACAGTCTCTCTTCACCATCTATAGTAACTTTCCTTAAATACTTATTCTCAAAGAGCATTTATATCTTCACCACTAATTTGTATTATCTAATATTCATCCTTCTCATCTTTACCTTTTCTTTCCTCTCCTTTTATCACTTGATGCTCTATTATCCTCACCAGTCTTTGCTTTGCTACGATTATCAGGGTTATACCTCATCCTCTCTCTATAACTTACCTTATCAGCAGCAATCCTCTTCTTATCTGCTTCTCTACTCTTAGCAGTTGGCTCCTTATACTTCTCCCTTATCTCATTTATCCTCTCTTGTAACTTCTTAACTATGCTTGGATCCTTTGTGCCAGAATATGCGTCTATCCTTGCTGCCAATGCAACCTTTGTTGCAAGAACCCTAGCTATCTTACCCCTCTGCCATCTAGGTGCAGAGTGAACCAATGGGTGCTGGAATAGTATGCCATGCTTTGGTGGTCTAGTACCAGTCTTTAATGCTCTAAACAATGCCTTCTCTGCCCCTAGAACCTGTATCGTACTTGCTGGGAGTACAGCAAGCTTATCAAGACCACCAACCTTTGCTATTATCCTAGCACCTATTGTAGAACCTAGAATATCCTTTATATTTGGTGCGATATGCTCCATTTCATAATCTAGATGCTTTGCTAATTTGTCCCTTATGGAGTCTAGTCTCTTAACCTCTTCAGCAAGTATCCTGATCATCTCTATGTTACCCCTACTTATAGTACCTCCTTTGCTACTCTTTGCACTCTCAACTATTGCTATTAACTTTTTCTCATTATCACTTATCTTAAGTTGTTTTAATACATCAATATTATTTATACTATCTCTATAGCCTAACCTTATTATTATATCTGTATAAGAGTTTATGCTCTGTACTAACCCTTCCAACTCTGGAAAGTGTAAACCATACCACTCCCTGATCCTTGCTGATAGTATATTTATCATCTTATCTAGTTCATCTATAGCATTTATACACTGAATTATATGCAAATCTGCCTTCGATGATACCTCTGCTATCTTTTGAGATGAGAATGTTACGGAAAAATCATGCAGTAATGCTAATGCATCATGCTCATCCTTTGCAATCTTAGCATCAAGCATAAGAGTAACCTTGGATTCGTTAATCCTTATCCTCTCCTCCTTGCTTAGTATAGATGCATTGAATCCTTTTTCTTCTGCTATATTAACCAATGAATCATCGTTGCATAAGATGGTAGTGTATCCTTGTGCTTTTAAGGATTCTAACATGGTATCTAAACCATTGGATGGAATACCCTTCTTTAGCATGATATACTCATTAACTATATTTGTTCTATCGAACTTTAGTACATTGATTACTCTATTGCTATTATCCAATGCTACTACACCAGACTCAAGCAAGACTAACTTACATTCACTCATAGCTTGTTATCAATGCTTGATACATAATATAATACTATATATTTTGTTTATAAAACATTAAGCAAGAAAACCACAAGGCGGGATGAATTGCTAAATATAAATAGAAATAACAAATAGATAGTAATAGTAGTAAAATGCAGGTATTAAACTACAAGTATAG
>CAZLZM010000036.1:0-9280 GCA_964563995.1 uncultured Nitrosopumilales archaeon | reverse complement strand
TTAACATGTATAGAAGACAATTAAAGGTTATAAGGAGTATCGAAAGTAAAGATACCGTTGAGCATGAATAAATAACTTAGTATCAAATTATGGCTAGCAACCTTCCTTACTTTAGTAAATTAAGGATAAAGGTAAAGATGCTCATGCTCCAATAGATTTGCTTAAATCATGGAGGTTGCTCTATGATTATAGAGCACCTCTGTATACTAGGAAAGCTCCTTCTTATACTCTTCTTAATATTTGTTGCTATATTATTAAACTCTGAGACAGTTACATTGCCATCAAGAACTATGCTTATCTCTGCATGTAGGAATGGTCCTGCTGCATGTAGTGAGATGCTACTAACCTTAACTTTGTGTACCTTCTCTATTAGAGAAGCAAGCTGATCAGATAGATGTGGATTACTTATCACATCTAAGAGTACTAGGGATGCCTCTTTTATTATGAAGTAAGATATCGAGAATATGAATGCTGCTATTATAAGAGCCCCTATAGGATCAGCTTGTGGGAACCCAAGGTATACTGCTACTATTATACTTACTAAACCTATGACAGAGGCCATGCTATCCTTTATGGCATTCTTTGCACCAGCCTTCAATGATATTAGACTGTACTTGCTTGCTATCTTGTTCATCTGGTATGCTCTATAACCAGATATTACAGATGCAAATGCAAGTGTTACTATGGCTACCTCTGGATGTGTTATCTCAACGGGATCCATCAACACCTCTAATGCCCTAACTACTATAATTATACCCATGCCTACCATTGCTATTGCTGCAATAAATGCAGCAAAGCTCTCTATCTTGTAGAGCCTAAAGTTGGCATCTTTATTATTTTTACTATTTCTATCACTCTTTAATGAGAAGACCAAACCTAATAACACTATAAGTGTTATTAAAGAGTCACCAAATGAGTCCACACCATCTGCTATTAGCACTATGCTACTGCTTACTATACCTACTACAACCTCAGCTATCCCTATGGCAAGTAACGTTATGAACGTAACCTTGCTTATCCTCTTACCAGTATCAAAACCATGGGTATAACTATCACTATCGCTATTATCCATAACTACTAGTACATGTTAATTTTACATCTAGAGTATTTAAGATTTATTATCTCTATCATGAAGATATGTGAAACAACAAGTTTATATTTAGGTTCCAAGAAGAATCATAGGAGGTGTAACGTACGAGAAGAAACCCAAACTTTAGTGACGTGCGACCAAAGCCAGTAGCAAAGGGAGAGGAGTACACAGTAAAGATAGATGAGATGAGTAAGAAGGGAGATGGTGTTGCAAGGATAAAAGGCTTCGTTATATTTGTACAGGGCGCGGAGTTAGGCAAGGAGTACAAGATCAGGATATCGCAAGTCTCTAATAGGTTTGCAACAGCTGAGATAGTTTAAGCATAAACTATTCTTAAGATAGAGTCATAACTTTTTAAATAGGTGTATTTTCTTTCTTATCCATGGTTACAGGTAGGGAGATTAGGCTAAGTAGGATACTTAGAGATGGTAAGATGCTATGCATACCAATGGACCATGGTATATCATCGGGTCCAATAGCAGGTATAGATGATATACATAGGATGATATACATATGTGAAGATGCTGGACTAACAAGTATACTTGTTAATAAAGGTATAGTTAAGAGTATGCCTAGACCAAGCAGAGTAGGTGTAATAGTACACTTATCAGCAAGTACAAGCATAGGTCCTGCTCCAAATAGAAAGATACTAGCAGGTAGTGTAGAGGATGCTATAAGGCTTGGCGCAGATGGTGTATCTTTGCATATAAATATAGGGGCAAAGGAGGAGCCTGAGATGCTTATCAAACTAGGGAGCATATCTGCAGAGTGTTTAAAGTGGAACATGCCTCTAATAGCAATGATGTATCCCAGAGGTGAAAATATAAAGAACCCTCATGACCCAGATATAGTTGCCCACACTGCTAGGATTGGTGCTGAGCTGGGAGCAGATATAGTTAAGACCGTTTACACAGGAGATCCAGATAGCTTCAAGATGGTTGTTAAAGGATGCCCAGTACCCATAGTTATAGCAGGGGGACCAAAGGCAAGCAATGATGAGGAAGTACTTGAGATGACAAAAGGTGCTATGGAAGCAGGTGCTGTTGGTGTTACATTTGGGCGAAATATATTTCAGCATAGGAATCCTCCAGCGATGGTTAGAGCATTAGCAAAGGTGATATTTGAGAACGCTAGTACTAAAGAGGCATTAAGGGAGATAGGGAATGAGTCTTAAAGGGAAGGATATAATAGTAAAGGCTAGGATAGCAAGCAATGAGTTCATGGAACAGCTTAAGAAGGAGGGTGTAAAGTACATCTATGATGGTGAATGTATAAAAGCATTAGATGGGTCCTCATACATGTTAGTATTCGATAACATAAACGATGTAGTTAATGCTAAGAGGAATTGTAGTAGTGCTGGTCTACATATTACAGTTAAGAGCAAGCAGGATGAGGATAAGATACTAGATGCGGTATCTAATGGCTCAGACTTTGTTATCGTTGATGCTAGTGATTGGAAGATAATACCATTGGAGAATATAATAGCAAAGCTGCAAGGCAAGGGTACAAAGATCTATGCTTATGCAAATAGTGCACAAGAGGTTAGAACATTACTTAATGTACTGCAGTTAGGGGTGGATGGAGTTATACTTGAGACCGATAGTATAGCAAGTATTAACCAAAGCATGGTTTACATGCATACTAAAGAGTACCCATTGGAGTATGTTAAGGTTACAGACATTAAGGACTCTGGTATAGGAGAGAGAGTATGTGTTGATACAGCCTCAATACTTAAGGTAGGTGAGGGTATGCTAATAGGGAGTAAGGCAAACTTCCTCTTTTTGATGCATAATGAGGCTATAGGCTCAGAGTTCACATCACCTAGGCCATTCAGGGTTAATGCTGGTGCAGTGCATTGCTATACATTACTACCAAATGGGAGTACAAAGTACCTATCTGAGCTTGAGAGTGGGGATGAAGTGCTTATAGTAAGTAAGGAAGGTAATGCTAGAGAAGCTATAGTTGGTAGGGTTAAGATAGAGACCAGACCGATGCGTGTTATAAAAGCAATGAGCAAGGATAGTGAGCATGGTAGTATAGTTGTCCAGAATGCAGAGACTATAAGGTTCATAGGTAGAGATGGATTAATATCTGTAACTAGTATAAAGGTAGGAGATGAGATATTAGCATATGTTAAGGATATCAAAGGGAGGCATTTTGGAATAGAGGTTAATGAGTTTATAATAGAGAAGTGAGCCTATAATTAGCATGAAATCAACTAAAAGAAATAAAGGTAAGATATGTGTATCGCTACCAGCAGATACCCCTGAGGGTTTAAGGACAAGTATAGAGTACGCATTGAATCAGGGTGCAGATATGATAGAGGTAAGGTTCGATTACACTAGCAAGGATATGGTTAGTGATATGCTTGCTAGTATTATGGATTACAAAGACAGCATGATATTCACTTGCAGAAGGAGAGATGAGGGAGGCATGTATGATGGTAGTGAGCATGAGAGGGTTAGTATAATCAAGAGGTTAGCATCGTTCAGACCTATGTTTGTAGATGTTGAGTATAGTACACTTTTAGAGAATGATGAGTTATATGATCAGCTTAGAGCTCTAAATGCAGATCTACTGGTATCTTATCATAACATTAAAGAGACACCGAGCATAGATAGTATGCTTGATACCCTAAAGGAGATAAACAACAAGAAGTATAGTAATAATATAAAGATAGTAACAATGGCTAACTCATTAGATGATAACGTTAAAACTCTTGCATTATACAGGCATTTAAGATCTATGGCTAGCAATTATGGCTATGGGATAAACCTAATAGCATTCTGTATGGGCGAGCATGGGATAGTATCAAGGATACTATGCGCATTACTAGGCTCACCATTCACATACGCTTCGTTAAACAATGCCGTTGCACCAGGACAGCTTACCATTAAACAGATGAAGTTCATATATGAACAACTTGAGCATGTAAGCATAGATGAGGAGTCTTACCTTAGCGATTACTCTATGGTGTTGAGGTTGATAGAGCTTGCTAAAGGGGTTAGATGAACTCTGTGCCTATTCTAATGCTAATAAAGATAGCAAGATGATATTCTGCATAATAGGCTATCCTATAGAACACTCTTTATCTCCTGTAATGCATAATGCAGTATTTAATGCATTGAAGATAAATGCAGTATACTTCTCTGTTAAGGTAGATAGTAGTATGCTCAAGTATGCAGTAGATAAGCTAAGGAATGCAGTTAACGGATTCAATGTCACAATACCACATAAGGTTGAGATAATTAAGTATATAGATGAATTTGACCACTCTGCAACAAAGGTTAACGCTGTTAATACTGTAAGTAACTTCAATGGTATACTTAAAGGATATAACACAGACTACTATGGTTTCATGCAGCCTATAAAGAATAGAGGCATAGAGTTGATGGGTAAGAGCGTACTTTTACTTGGTGCTGGTGGTGCAGCAAGGGCAGTTGTAACAGCATTGGCTGAAGAAGGTATAGCAAGGATAATCATAGCAAACAGGAGTATGAATAGCAGTAATGTGCATAGTCTAATTAAACTTGCAATGAATAAAGGCATAGAGTGTAAGGCAGTTATGCTTAATGAGTCTAGCAAGTATTCTTACGAGTGTGATCTAATAGTTAATGCAACACCATTAGGCATGTCAGATGCATATGGCAACAACAAAGATAGTTTTGATAACCATTTACCTTTAACAAGCAAAGATATAAACAACAAGAGCATAGTCTACGATCTGGTCTATAATCCTATAGATACACAGTTAATAAGGATTGCTAAAGATGCTGATGCCAAGGTTATATATGGGTATGAGATGTTGGTTGAACAAGGTGCAAAGGCATTGGAGATATGGCTTAATATAGATGCGCCTAGAGATGTTATGAGTAATGCTGTATTAAGCAAGTTAAGCACTAAGCAAGAAAAATAATGTAGTAAAGTATTATAGTTATTTGACTTTATATACATATTGCTTAACATGAAGGTCAAGGTAGAGATGCATGGCGCAGTATCTATAGTAAATGCAATACCTACTGGCAAGGGTTCAACACTTGGAATAGCATTGAATGTTAACGTTACTGCTAGTCTTAGTGTTGGAGAAGGTATAAGTGCTAACATAGGAGATATCAACTTCATAACAGATATAGTGAATAGAGTAATGCCCAAGGATACGATAAAGGATAAGCACGTAAGCATAGAGATAAAGTCTAGAATACCCATGGGATATGGTCTTAAGAGTTCAAGTGCTGTATCAAATGCTATAGCCTTAGCATGCTATAAGCTTCTTGATCTTATAAGGGGTAACAACTATACTACTAATGATGCTATATATGATATGCAGGTTATAAATACAGCAGTTGATGCATCTTTAGCAAGTAATGTAAGTATAACTGGGGCATTTGATGATGCATGCGCATGCTACTTTGGCGGTTTCTTTGTTACAGATAACTATGCTAGAAGTATAATCAGGCATGAGAAGGCTGATGATAACCTATATGCTGTTATTCTGTTGCCCTTAGGCGTAAGGCGTAAAGATCCTACTAGACTTAAGAGGTTAGAAAGGTACTTCTCCTATGCAGTAGATCTAGCATCAAATGGTTACTACTGGGATGCTATGAACCTGAATGGTTTACTTGTATCATCAGTATTATCTATACCTTATGAGCCTATACTAGAGGCTATAGAGAATGGTGCTTATGCTTCAGGGGTTAGTGGGAATGGTCCTGCTATAACTGCCATATGCAATGGTAGTATAGCAAGTAGCATAGTATCTATATGGAGTAATTATGGGGAAGTGTTGAAGGTTAGGGTTAGCAATGAGAAGGCAAAAGTGATGGTAGTTGAGTAGTGTTATTGTTAGGAGATCTATACTGAATGGTAGTGTAAGATGCCCTCCTAGCAAGAGTTATACCCATAGAGCAGTTGCAGTAGCATCGTTAGCATATGGGCGATCCGTAATAAACAATCCCCTTCTAGCAAGAGATACCAAAGCAACAATAGATGGTTGTAGAAGGCTGGGATCCTTTATATATTTAGAGCAGAATAACATGGATAAGATAATCGTTCATGGGAGGCATGAATTTACCATGGGGTATAGGGTTATCAATGCGGAGAACTCTGGGACTACTATAAGGATACTAGCAAGCATAGCTTCACTTGTGAAGGAAGGTAATACCATGCTCTATGGTGATACAAGTCTTAACAGAAGACCGATGCAACCTTTGCTTGATGCATTAAAGCACCTAGGGGTATGGTGTAGATCCCTTGCAGATGGAACCCCACCTTTACTAGTTAATGGAGGAGGTATAAAAGGAGGCAGAGCAAGTATAACGGGTAGCATATCAAGCCAGTTCATATCAGCATTACTCATACCTTCTATATATGCTAAAGATAGTGTTGAAATAAGTATAATTGATGAGCAGGTCTCTTATCCTTACATAGATGCTACCATTGCAGTAATGGACAGATTCTCTGTTAAGGTTAGTAATGATAACTACAAGCATTATTATATAGATAATAGACAAGAGTATAAAGCAACCGAGTTTACTGTACCAGGGGATATCTCAAGTGCCGCTATTCTATTTGCTGCGGGTGCACTTGCTGGAGATGTAACGGTACATGGCTTAGACTTTCATTTACCTCAAGCCGATTCAAGGATAATAGATATTCTTAAGGCAATGAATGTTTATGTTAAAGTAAGCAACGATACTGTAAGAGTAAGCAGTAGTGATGAACTTGCTGGTGGCACGTTTGATCTTAAGGCATCACCGGATCTTTTACCAGTTGTATCCATACTAGCATTAAAGGCAAAGGGGAAGGTAGAGGTTAGAGGGGTTAGACATGCTAGAGTTAAGGAGACTGATAGGGTAGCAAACATAGCAAGGGAGTTAGCAAAGCTAGGGGCGGAGGTTAAGGAGTACGATGATGGTTTATCAATAAAGGCCCCTGAGAAGGTTAAGAGTGCTGTACTTGAGGCTTATGGTGATCATAGGCTCTTCATGGCATTATGTATAGCATCTTTACTTGCTGATGAGTGTATAATAAATGGTGCAGAGAGTGTTGATGTATCATATCCTACATTCTTAAGTGATATAAGAGCATTAGGAGCAAGTATAGAAGAGATTAATTAATTATAAAATTATAAATGATATATAACACAAAAATGTAAAGAGGTGGTATGAAGGTTAAGGTATACCATTACTCAAGGTGTGCTACATGTAGAAGAGTCATAGATGAATTATATAGGAAAGGCATCGAGTTAGAGTTAAGAGATATATTTAAAGATAGATTAAGCAAGGAGGAGATAAAAGAACTGATAACAACTGCAGGTATTAACGCTAGAGAAGCCTTAAGGAAGAAGCACAAATTATACAAAGATATCATAGAAAAAGGTTACTCCGATGATAAGATAGTAGAACTAATGGCCAATGATCCCAGCCTAATAGAGAGACCAATAATCATTACTGATGGCAAAGTATTCATAAGACCAGAGCAAAGATCTCTATTGTTGTGATGAGGCTATATAATACATTAAGTAGAGCAGTTGAGGAGGTTAAGTCTAACAATGGTACAATTAGAATATACCTATGTGGAGTTACTGTGTATGATCACTCACATATAGGACATGCAAGAACAATAATAGTATTTGATGTTCTTAGAAGATATCTTATGTACAAGGGCTACAAAGTTATCTATGTGCAGAACTTCACTGATGTAGATGATAAGATAATAAATGCTGCAAGAGCAAAAGGTGTAGAACCATTGGAGCTTGCTGAGTATTTTATAGAGCAATACTTCAAGGACTTTGATAGGCTTAATGTTCTTAGAGCTGATGTATATCCTAGAGCAACTCAACATATAAAAGAGATGCATGAGATTATTAAGGGTCTGATGGATAAAGGCTATGCGTATAGTACAAGTAAGGGTATATACTTCCACATAGCAAAAGATAAAGATTATGGTAAGTTATCCAAGAAACCTCTAGATGAACTTATTGCTGGGGCAAGGGTTGAGATAGATGAGGAGAAGCTTAACCCTTTGGACTTTGCTCTATGGAAGTTCTACAATGATGAGCCTTTATGGGATAGTCCATGGGGTAAGGGTAGACCAGGATGGCATATTGAGTGTTCAGCCATGAGCATGAAGTATCTAGGAGCAACGTTTGAGATACATGGTGGAGGCGAGGATTTGATATTCCCACACCATGAGAATGAGATAGCACAATCAGAGTCTTACACATGCAAGGAGTTTGCTAAGTATTGGGTTCATGTAAGCATGGTTAATGTAAAGGGTGAGAAGATGGCAAAGTCATTGAAGAATATAGAACCTATATACAAGGCATTAGAGAAGTGGGGCCCAAATGCTATAAGGTTATACTGTCTATCAGCCCATTATAGAAAGCCTTTAGATTACGATGAGGCATTATTAAAACAAGCACAATCCATATGGAGAGATATAGAGAATGCATTATATGAACTAGAGCAGGCAGGTGATGCTTATAATGTATCTAACTCATGTGATGTTGAGAATGCTAAGAGTATTGCTGAAAGTGCATTGAACAGGTTTATATCATGTATGGATGATGATCTAGATACACCAAGTGCCATAAACTCCTTGCTAGTTCTAGTTAAAGCAGTTAACAGATATGCTGCAGAGGAGAAGTTAGATAAATGCATTGTAGATGTTGTTAGTAAACCATTAAATGATATGCTATTCATACTAGGGCTTAAGAGGATAGATGTGAGTACGGAGGAGAGGTTAGAGATAGAGCAGTTAATAAGTAAAAGGAATGAGTTACGAGCACTAAAGCGTTACAAGGAGGCTGATGAGATAAGGGATGCCTTAAAGGCTAGAGGGATAGAGTTGATAGATCATAAGAACAAGACAGTATGGAAGAAGTTATCTTAAGCTTTGCATGCATTATAAAACATTAAGCAAGAAAACCTCGCCTTTCAAGGCGGGGATGAATTGCTAAATTTAAATAGAAATAACAAATAGATAGTAGTATAATGCAAGTACTAAACTACAAATATAGACTATATCCTAATAAGACAATTGAGCAAAAGTTAGAATCTAATCTAGAAGCATGTAGATTCCTTTACAATCACTTCATAGAACAAGGGTATACTAACGAGTATGAGATGAACATGCTTATCACAGAGTTAAAGCAGATATATCCTGAGTTAAGGAATTACTATTCCAAGA
>CAZLZM010000035.1:0-9377 GCA_964563995.1 uncultured Nitrosopumilales archaeon | reverse complement strand
TAATCTTTACTTACTTATGTTCATGTCTAGCTCCTAGTGGAAACATCTATTGAATTCCCCTTTGTTGCTATAACATCTGACTCTAAAGAAATCCTTCCAAGGGATAATAGATTATCTATGTGTTCCCTCATCATTAATTCAGCCATCTTACCAGTATCTGAGTAGATTATCTTGGTTACCTCCGTATGATCCTTCTTGCCTTTGGTATATACTCCAACGTAAAGCGCGGTAATCTAGATGGGCCTAATTCTAACCTTTCGAAGAGAGCAATACGAAACCTTTTATCTACTTTATGGGAATACTTTGCTTGAATGAACTAATGCTACTTTAATAATTCTGGATGAACATCTATCATTCTAAGTATCTTATTAAAACTTTAGATCTTTCTGATCAGTAACATAGCAGTAAATTTCAATCTAATTAAAGGCTAGTATGGTATAATTCTGTTTGCTTAATTTATGTCTTATTTAAACCTTGTAATAGCTTTGCTATAGTATGCTCTAGATCGTTCCTCTTCCTTAGCAGGTAGTACAACTCCTCAGTGCTAGCATGTAGATCAAGTCCTATTATCTGTGCTATGTAAGAGGAGAGATATAAGAGCATTAACCTTCTTAGCATATACTCTTTACCATAAACCTTGAACTCTTGCTCTAATTCTGCTAAGGCATTCTTCACATGTATAGATAGATAGTTATCCTTCTCCTCCCTGCTCTTTGAGTAGAACCATAATGCTCTCGCTCTAGAGTATAAATGAACATACTCTAATACCTCTATGAAACGTTCATTTAATGCTGTATCACTACTTAATAGTTCAGAGAGTGCATCTGCTGCTGTACTCTCATCAAGATTAGAGCTATGCATAATACTGTAGATTACCTTGCACACGAAGCACTCTATACTACCAGTAGAAGTACGCTTACTTAATACATCCTCTATACACTTAACTACTATATCCCTCACAATATAATTACTATTACCGTTGTTGCTAGTGTTATCATTACTATTTCGATCATCACTATTCATTTAATTAATCTACCTATCAATTATTAATGAGTGTAATATTTATTTAATCATGGTATCTTATCTTGGATAAGAAAGATCCATCTATGTATATAACTGTATATGCACTAATGATATTCTGTTTAGTGTATACTCTTATAGCAGTAAGAAGGATCAAGAATATAGTAATACCTTCGTGGCTTGCCATGCTTATAGGGGCACTAGCTATGCTATTACTTCAAGTGATAAGCATAGATGAGGCTTACAATGCTATCAAGTTTGATGTTATAGTATTCTTGCTTGGTATGTTCATAGTTGTATCTTCGCTTGAGGTATCTGGAGTATTGCATAGTATAACACTGAAGTTACTAAAGTATGCAAATAGTACAGATAGATTGATACTGCTAATACTGATCGTTATGGGCACACTCTCTGCATTCCTTATGAACGATACGATAGCACTTATAGCAACCCCAATAATACTTAGCATGGCAAAGATTGGTATAGATCCAAAGCCCTTGCTTATAACCCTTGCATTTGCTGTAACCATAGGTAGTTCTATGACCCCAATAGGCAATCCACAGAACTTCCTCATAGCAGTTGAGAGTAACATTAGAGCTCCTATGCTTGAGTTCTTAAGATACCTAGCATTGCCTACATTTGCAAACTATATAGCAACCTATTACATTGTAAGGTTATACTTCAGGAACCTACTTAGCAGTAATAGTGATAATGTTAGATTGATGAATGGTGTGGACTATACAGCCATCATAACAACTATTAATAATAATGATCATAGATTAGCAAAGATAAGCAAGGTTATAGCAGGGTTTATGCTATGTATGTTCTTTATGGTAAGCATAGCAATGGTGTTAGGTTATGATACACATCTAAGCATGAGCCATATAGCAGTTATAGGAGCAGCTGCAGTTATAGTATTTGCTAAGGGTAATAGGATAAATATACTTAGGAACGTTAACTATGGAATAATAATTCTTTTCTTAGCAATGTTTGTATTCATGCATGGATTAGAGGATGCTGGTGTTATAAGCATTGTATCATCTGTAATACAGCTCAACTCTAATTCCATTCTTAATATAGTATTTGCTAGTGTTATGCTAAGCCAGTTGATGAGCAATGTACCATTTGTCGCATTCTATACTAGGGTAATGCATGCCCATGGATTCAATGAAGCTAATGTTAAAGAATGGATAGCATTAGCAGGGGCAAGTACCCTAGCAGGTAATCTAACACTGCTTGGAGCAGCAAGCAATCTAATAATATTGGAGGCAGCCTCTAAGAGCGGGCATACATTCACATTCCTTGAATTCTTTAAGATCGGTTCTATAGTAACAAGTGTAAATATTGCTATACTACTACTCTTCCTTATTATAATACCATAGTATCTGGCTAACTATATGCTACTCAACCTTATCAATCTTACTGTAATCAGTTAGATCAAGCGATGCACCGCACTTACACCTTACCTTAACCCTCTTACCATCAAGCACGTATATTATGTTATCAAGTACATCTGCAGGATGCTTAACACTTGAGCCAGGTTTATGGAAGTATATGAACATCTTAAGGTTCTCAGTCTTACCATACTTTGCCACCAGATCCTCAAACCTCTTTATGAGCATCTCCCTCTCCTCTTTGTTCCTACTCATCTCCTGCTCATAATCATCATCAACATACCTGCTTGTCATATACATTAGCATGTAAGCAAACATAATATATAGTTGCAGTCTCTTTAATAAGATTGAGTTGGATATAATAGATCACGATGTTATAATAGTAGGCTCTGGATTAGCAGGGTTAAGGGCTGCTATAGAGGCTGCAAAGACAAGCAAGGATCTTAGCATAGCTGTTATATCAAAGGTTCAGGTTATGCGTTCCCACTCTGTATCTGCAGAAGGGGGCACTGCAGCCGTGCTATACCAAGAAGAAGGAGATAATTTTGAGTCTCATATATACGATACCATCAAGGGTAGCGATTTCCTAGCAGATCAGGATGCTGTTGAGAGGTTTGTGTATATCATACCGCAAGAGATATACCAATTGGAGCACTGGGGCATGCCATGGTCAAGAAGAGAAGATGGTAGGATTGCCCAAAGGTGGTTCGGCGGCTATAACTATCCTAGGGCAACTTTTGCTCAAGATAAGGTTGGGTTCTATGAGATGCAAACGCTGTATGATACTGCATTAAAGTATGATAATATAAACTTCTACAACGAATGGTTTGTAACATCCATACTACATGAGGATCATACATTCAAGGGCTTTACAGCTATAGATATTGCAAGTGGTAACTTCGTTGCTTTTAGAGGTAAAGCAGGGATAATCGCCACTGGTGGTGCTGGAAGGATATACTCCTTTGCAACATATGCACTTTCATCAACACCAGATGGTATAGATATGGCTTATAGAGCAGGTTTGGCATTGAAGGATATGGAGTTCGTTCAGTTCCATCCTACTGGCATAATACCTTCTGGTATATTGATAACAGAGGGGGCAAGAGGAGAGGGAGGTTATCTTATAAATAAGGAGGGTGAGAGGTTCATGAAGAGGTATGCACCAAACAAGTTGGAGCTTGCATCTAGGGATGTTGTATCTAGGGCTATAATAACTGAGATAATGCAGAGTAGAGGTTTTAAGGATGAGGAGACTGGGATGGATTACGTGCTATTAGATCTTAGGCACCTTGGAGAAGAGAAGATCAAAGAAAGGTTAGCAGGGATAAGGGAGATAGCAATAAAGTTTGCTGGTGTAGATCCTATAGATGAGCCTATACCTATAAGACCAGTATGCCATTACATGATGGGAGGTATACATGTTGATATAGATGGTAAGACTGAGATGAATGGGTTATTCTCAGCAGGTGAGGCTGCATGTGTTAGCATAAATGGTGCAAACAGGCTTGGTGCAAACTCTACTGCCGAGTGCTTGGTATGGGGTAGGATAACTGGAGAGCTAGCAGCAAAATATGCAATTAAGCATAGCAATAGCAACAGTGGTTTACCAAAAGATCTAATAGCAAGTGAGGAGAAGAGGATATTCGATGGTATATTCCATGGCTCTGGCAATGAGAACCCTTATGAGATTAGGGAGGAGTTAACTAAGATAATGGATAAACACGCATATGTATTTAGAACTGGTGAAGAGCTTGCAGAAGGTATAAAGAAGGTTAGAGCGTTAAGGGATAAATCATGGAAGCATGTTGATGATAAGGCTAAGGAGTACAATACAAACTTTATACATGTGTTAGAGTTGGATGCCATGCTTAGAACATGTGAAGTTGTGCTTGTTAGTGCATACAAGAGATTAGAGTCTAGAGGTGCACATGCAAGGTTAGATTACCCAAATAGAGATGATGTTAACTTCTTAAAGCATACACTTGCATACTATGGTGAGGACGGTCCACAGATAACATATACGCCAGTTAAGATAACTAGATATCAGCCTACTGAGAGGAAGTATTAATTGGATAAGAGGAGAAGAGCAGGATAAGAATTAGATATAAGTATCTATAGTGATTAGAAAGCAATAATATTATTAATTATCTACATTAGAATTTAACAAAACCAATTAAATAATACCGTGATTTAAAGAGTAACAGCTCATTAATAACTCTAGTTAATCCAAACTATAGTTTAATCCATAACCATGCTTGATAGATTCTAGTGATCGTATCACATATAACACATTATTTATATTTAAGTAAATGTTTTACAATCCTCACTACAAAAGCTTAGTTACTCATATATTTTGGTCTACTTATCTCTTGCATATGAAGGAGAATAGAGAAGGTATCAAAGGCTGGCTTAATCCAACTAGGTATGGAGCAAGCAGATTTGCTTACTGGCTACAGAGGTTAACAGGGCTAGGACTTCTAGTATACTTTATAGCACATATATCAGAGACAAGCAATATAGTGTATGGAAAGGAGGCATGGGATAAGATGCTCTCTTTAACTCAAACTACAGCAGGACATATAGTGTTGATAGTTGTTATAGGTATGTGTGTGTTCCATGCAGCAAATGGTGTTAGATTGTATGCAGCAGAGCATGGTAAAGGTATAGGCAAACCAGGAAGACCAGAGTACCCATACAAACCAACATCTTTAAATATAGCCATGAAGGCATACATCTGGATTAGTGTTGTATTAGCAGTGATAGCAATGCTTTACGGTGCATACATACTATTCTTTAGTGGGGCTTGATGCATATGGTTAGAGAAAGCAGTATAATGAAGGTGCACTACTACACCGGATTAGCAGCGATAGTATTGGTTGCTATACATGTTATGTTTAGACTTATTACACCAGGAGGCTACTATGCAAGTTTAGAGTATGAGAGCGTTATAGCGAACTACAAGAATATATCGTATGTTGTAGTATTAGAGTTGATACTGGTGACTGTTGCTATACATGGCTTCAATGGTCTAAGGGTAATACTTATAGAGTTAAAGCAAGGAGAAGCATGGGAGAGAGCAGTGAAATGGTTATGTATAGCAGGAGCAATAGCTGTAATGGTATATGGTACAAGGACAATAATACTTGCAAGCATAATGATGCTATAGTATAATAAAGGCAAGATGTATGTAGATAAGTGAGTAACATGAAGAAGGTTAGGGTAAGGGTACAAAGGTATAACCCAAGAGTTGATGTTCAACCAAGATATGATGAGTTTGAGGTTACTGCTGAACGCTGGACTACAGTGCTTGATGCATTATTGTACATAAAGGCTCACATGGACCATAGCATAGCATTAAGGTACTCATGTAGGATGGCATCATGTGGTTCATGTGGAATGCTAATAAATGGTGTACCAAGGTTAGCATGCTATACAAAGGTTTATGAACTTAATACAGATACAATAACATGTAAGCCGCTACCAAACTTCCCTATAATAAGGGATCTTGCAACTGATTTTAAGGAGTTCTTTACCAAGCATAAGAGTATGAGACCTTACATAATTAATGATTATAATTATAATATAGTTACTGATAGTAATGCTAAAGAGTTCATACAGAAACCTGAGGAGGTAGAGGAGTATCTACAGTTTTCATACTGCATAAAGTGTGGTCTATGCTATGCTGCATGCCCTACTGTTGCTACAGATAAGATGTTCCCTGGTCCTCAAGCATTGGCACAGATGTACAGATACCTTATAGATAGCAGGGATAAGGCTATCGATGAAAGGTTAAGAATAGTGGATGATAGGCATGGAGTATGGAGATGTCACTTTGCTGGTTCTTGTAGCAGTGTATGCCCTAAGGGAGTTGATCCAGCATTAGGAATCCAACTTTTAAGGGCATATCTACTAGGTTATGGGAAGGAGAAGAAGAGGATAGCAGAGTTATATATTAAGAAGCTATGAGGCTACAAGGTTCTAATAATATTAGAATAATTATTATAATCAGATCAATTATTTATTTATATTTAATTAAAGATTACATTCTATAATTAATCACCGTCTGTTCATTTGATATTTTAATAGCTACTTTAATTGCTCAAGTATAGATAGATTTATCAGATTCTCTATATATATCCCTCTCCTTATGATATCCATTCTAACCTTCTCACAGTACCTCTGCTCACTTATATGACTCTCGTCACTATCTAACTGTAATAGTAATACGTTATCTGCATAAGGATAAGTAAACTTCAGAGCCCTCTCTGGTATGATAGCCATATTTACAAGACTAGCGCTCTTTATCCTCCACTGCTTCCTAGCAAATACATACTCTAGATCCTTTATCTCTAATCTACCGTAGCCCCTCTTTAATACATTAACAGAGATGAAGTTAAGCCTTGATATCTTTGGTCTATCAAGTATATCCTTCTTGCTAGAGAAGAATATAGATAACCTTGAGGGCACATACCTGTATATATCCTTTACAACAGCATCCCTGTTCACATATGTTGCTACCATGTAATGGTTCACATACTCTGTAAGATATGAGGCAAACTCATTCGAGTATGTTACAGTAGCAAAGTAAACATCTCTTACATATGAAGATTCTAACCATTGGGACTTTAAATTCTTTGTATTCTCATCATGCATATAGTGTACACATACTATATCTATCAACTCATCACACCTTACGTATTAATATATGTTATTAAGTATAAATAAGTTATAAGAAAATGCATGAGAATGTTATATGTTGCAATCATTTATACTTTCCTTACTTTAAAACTGTAAATCTAGAATAAGATGGTAAAAAATAAAAGAAGATAACCTGCTGATATAATATTATGTTAAAGAATGCCCTAGTTAACAATGTAAACAATAGGATAGGTTTCGCTATTGCAAAGGCACTTGCAGATTATGATGTTAAGGTTTATGCATTAACATGTGAGAAGCATGAGCAACTAGATACAGACAATATAAAGATTGTTAGTATAAGCATGTATGATGATATAACAATTAATAATGTAGTAAAGCAGATATTAGAGGAGATCAGCACTAATAATAAAAATAATCATATATCTAATGATAATAATATAGATATTCTAGTTAATGTTCCCTTTTATGCTCAAATTGGTATGCTTGAAGATCTTAACGTTGATGATTTCATTGCTCAGTTCAATGCAAATTTATTCAATACTATACGTTTGATCAAGGCAATAGTACCTGTTATGAAAAAGCATTGTAGAGGCTTGATAGTTAATATAGGTTCCCTAGCAGGTATTGTAGGCTTCCCTGGTATATCTGCTTACTCTAGTTCCATGTTTGCATTGGAAGGGTTAACCGAATGCTTAAGGTATGAGCTTATGAACTATGGTATACATACTGTAATAGTTGAGCCTGGGGCTGTTAAGAGTGATAAAGCATTAATCAAACTAAGTAACAACTCAAATAATCCATCATTTGAGAGTATATACAATGGTTTAATGCACCTTATAGAGCATGGGTTAGATGCTGAGGATATTGCTAATACAGTAGTAAGTATAGTTAAGAGTGGTAAGCCAAGGTTAAGATACATAGTTGGGGAGCATGCATTTGTTATGCTTGATGCAAAGAGGAGTATGAGTGAGGATGAGTTTGAGGAGTTGGTAAGGAAGGATGTAGGATTTTAAAGATTTTGAAACTGAATTTAGAATAGAAGAATAGTAATAGGTACGTTGCTATTGCAGATGACTCATACCTCTCTTATGGTGACTCTAACACATTAGGCCTCTCACCAAGCACAACATCAATGTTAATCTCTTTACCATCTCTTATAACATGTAGTGTAATGGTATCGTTGACGCTCTTCTCTCTCTGCAGATATATAAGTATATCACTTATCCTCCTAACCTGTATATCATCTATGCCTATAATAACATCCCCACCTAACTTTACTATCCTATTATCAACGCTTATCACTCTAGCATCACTACCTCCTCTAACTCCAGCCTTTGCTGCTGGGCTATTTGCTACCACATCTATAACTAAAAACCCTCTAGCCTCCTTTAAGCCTAATGCATCTGCTATCTCTGGAGTGACATCTATACCTGATACTCCTAGCCATGGATGCCTATATCTATGCTCACTTATAAGCACTGGTACAATCTTCTTTACTGTATCTGCTGGTATAGCAAATCCTATACCGGCAAACTCACCTGTGCTAGATGCTATTGCTGTATTAACACCTACAACTTCTCCATACATGTTAAGCAATGGTCCACCAGAGTTACCAGGGTTTATTGCTGCATCTGTTTGTATAACATCTGGTATGCTAAATCCATTAGCAGTCTCCAGCATTCTACCTAACTGACTTACTATACCAGCTGTCATAGACCCACTCAATCCAAATGGATTTCCTATTGCTGCTACCTGCTCACCAACCCTTAATCTGCTAGAGTCTGCTAATGGTAATGGTACCAACTTACTGCTATCAGTAACATCTACCTTTACAACAGCTAGATCGGTGTAAGGATCAGAGCCTACTATGCTTGCTCTATATGAGGTTCCATCTAAGAATGTTACTGTAACTCTGCTTGCACCTTCTATAACATGGTAATTGGTTACTATATGCCCTTGTTTATCATAGACAAAGCCAGAGCCTACACCCCTAGCATTACCCTTCTGTACAGTTATCTGGACAACTGATTGCTCAACCTTTGAGAATAGATCCGGTAAGGTAAGTAACTTCCTTCCTTCTTCCTGCTGTTGCGTGCTTGAACCCAAGTTCTGAGGAGGTATCTGAGCCTCTGCTGTACCTTTATTGGTATTGTTATTACTGGTAGCAGCATTACCGTTGTTATTACTATTAGTATTACCGTAATTAACATTTATGATATTATAATTGTAATAGAGAAGTGATAATGCTATCACAACTATTACTATACCACCTAGAATAAGTTTATTCATGATATTATATAGTAG
>CAZLZM010000034.1:7650-9639 GCA_964563995.1 uncultured Nitrosopumilales archaeon | reverse complement strand
TGCCATGCAAGTTTATCATCTTAACTTAAATTTAGTCTTTTCTAATACTCTTGATATAGCATATAATTTTATTAGGATATATTCTGTCTGTAGTTAAGTTGTTGTTGATGTTGATACTGTTGCTGATACAGGGTTCTTCTTTATTATCATTATCATCTTCTTGATTATTATTACTTGTATTTCAATTCTGGCAATTCATAAATCCACGTCATTAATGACAAGGTTTTCTTGCCAAAAATCTATAAAGAGCAGTTAAAATATTCATAACTATTTTACAATACTAAACTGATAGTTATAGTTAAGAAAGATCTTATTTTAACCTAAAATAAAATAAGTGTTATTTTTAATTCGTTATGTTTGCTATGGTACCTTAACTGGGTTCTCCTCAGGTGTAGCATACCAGTTTGCATTAGGTAAGGCAAGAACACCCATTCCACCCCAGCTATCTATATCAACATCTCCAGCTATAACTGGCTCATCACCACTCAGATCAACCACTCTTAATACTGGGGTAAACTTTGCTGTGACGTATGCATATAAACCTCCACCCTGTTTATAGCCATAGGTTACACCGTGAGTACCTGGGAAGCCTGGTAGCACAAACTTCTGGTAGCCCTTTGGATCATCATAGTTCAACTTTATAACTGTTATTGCAGCCTTTGCAGCATCACCAAATAATCCTGGTAAACCTCCAGAGTTTGCTTGCACTAGCCATTTACCATCTGGGCTTATTGGTGCTTGTATAGGTACGCCGTTAACTGCTATTATATCTACAAGTTGTGCCTTGGATGGTCCTCCTACTGCAGAGCCTATATCATACAGTATCAATCTGCCCTGCAGTAGATCCTTATGATTCAATGATATCCATGATGTTGCCCAGTATCTATGCCCTTTGATCTCTGGGCCTATGTATGATGCTATTGGTATACCTGGGCCTAACTTATCATTTGGATCATCTGTAGTAAGATCTGGTAGCTCTGCTACATTCTGTACAAACAACTCTTTACCAGTACCATTATCAGCATCGAATTGCAATACTGCTATATGGTTAGCCATGTGGTATGGTGCAGCAATAAGATTATCCTTAGTCATCCAGAATCCATGTGGACCAGCCATTGGTATACTTGCTGGTATACTTTTCTTCTCTACCTGCTCTGGTGGTATGCTTGGATCAAATGCTTGCTGAGCATTAATTACAACAAATCTTGACTCAGCATTTATGCCTGTTACTATCCATTTGTTATTCGAACTAACTACTATGTGTGCTGGATCGTTGCCTACCTGTATGTAGTTCTTAACTATCTTCTTTGTTGCAGCATCTATTATAGTTACGTAATCATCATGCCAGTTTGTTTGTACTATAAACTTACCGTCTGTAGACTCCCATAGATTATGAGGATTATTCAATCCTTGGGTTATCTTCTCCTTAACCTTCCATGTTTTAGCATCAACTATAACTATCGAGCCTGGCCATGGTTTACCTAACTTACCAACTGGATCACCTGCTAGAGGTGCTGCATCGAACTGGGCATCTATCCATACCTCGCCTATCCCAGGTGTTGATGGTGGTGCTTTAAACTCATCTCTGTGTGATGGCCATGGACCTGGGCTATATAACCATGGAGCAAACTTTTGTACAGTAAAATCATTATCTCCAGTACCCTTCTCGCCAGTTATTGCATTTAGTGGTACACCTGCAGATATTATACCAGTCATGTATGGGTGTATTGCACATACATAAACATACACACCAGCATCTGGTTTGAATACTGGTGATCTATTACCTGGGGCAAGTATTGTGAATGTCTTTGCTGTATATTCTGGATCTTGATTAAGCTTTAGATCAGTTATCCTTGTTACAAATGTTATAGTATGCACAGAGGCTGTCTCGCTTGCATCCCATATTATTGGGGTACCAGGATTAACTTGCATAGCTGTAGGCATGAACCATGGAACAAACTCTGATACAACTATTGTCCTTGGCATCTC
>CAZLZM010000034.1:0-7550 GCA_964563995.1 uncultured Nitrosopumilales archaeon | reverse complement strand
TTAACTGCTTTGTCTCAATAACTCTTTTTATCCTTGCTGCCTCGCTATTCTGCAATGTTATTGGCGCAATTAGAAAACCGACTAATACAATAGCAGCAACTATTGTAGCAAGTACGGCTTTGTTCATCAAACAACATTATTGCTATAAATATATAAGGGTTTTGTACCATGCTTTATTATATCAACATCTTACTGTAATCTTACATTATGATGATTAAAATATACACTATAGAGGAGGAAATGGTTGCAAGAACTAAAACTAATATCTATGATACCTTATCAAATCTTTTCATAACATACGCTATCTCATCTATCATATCTGTAGGCATTATATGGAAGCCTAATCTATTGTAAGCATTAAGACCAGCAAGTCCATTTATGTATGCAGATGCTATTGATGCATTCAATGGGCTTAACCCTTTGGCAAGCAATCCAGCAGTTAAGCCAGAGAGTATATCTCCAGTACCTCCAACTGTCATTGCAGGGGTGTGCATATTATTAATGAATACGTTACTTCCATCTGATATAACATCTACCCATCCTTTGAGTAGTATAGTTATATCATGCATACTTGCTTGCTCTTTTACATTCTTTACCCTCTCCTCTATGCTATTACCAGAATCTATACCAAATATCCTCTTGAACTCACCAGCATGGGGGGTTAATACAACTTCTCTACCTTTTACAACCTTTAGTATATCACTAACTAATGCACTCGCATCAAGCACTATTCTAGCATTATGCTCGTTGATTAGATCAATAACCAAATCCTTTAGCGCATCAAACCTTGCTATGCTAAGACCCATACCTATTGCTGCTGCATCAACATGCTTTGGTAACATACTCATAAGTCTATTAACACTGCCTTTAGTTAACTTTGCATCTGGCAATGGTAATACTATTATGCTAGGAGTATATGCTCTTAATGCTACTACTATGCTCTCTGGTACTGCTGTATACACAAGATCAACCCCGCTTCTATATGCTGCTAGAGATGCAAGTAATGGTGCCCCATGGTATATCTTGCTACCCCCAACTATAAGTACTGTGCCATTATCTCCCTTCTTTGACCTAGTATTTCTAGAAGGTAATACTGATGCTATTAAATGCTCACTTACCTCATTAGCAATACTCATTGCTACGCACCATAACCTACTTCTTAATCTATAATTTAATTTATGTATAAACCTTCCTTGCAAATGCTAGATATGCCGTATGCCCAATCATCCTAAACATGGGTCTACTCATGCCTTCTCTAGCCTCTATATGCCTTATCATTATCTCGGTGAACTCTAGATCTATGAAGTTATTTGATCTAAGTGCTGTAGCAAACCTCTCAAGTTGATTCATTGTAGGACATATTGCACATATGGGAGCACTACCC
The DNA here is from genome assembly GCA_964563995.1 of uncultured Nitrosopumilales archaeon. Lineage (GTDB taxonomy): Archaea > Thermoproteota > Nitrososphaeria > Nitrososphaerales > Nitrosocaldaceae > JBBIQH01. Next base: position 6,166 of record CAZLZM010000034.1, on the reverse strand, counting down.
TTTAATGCATTGTATACATTGCTTACAACGCTCCATGGCTCCCCCATATCTATCACTGCAGCATCGATATCCTTAACATCTATACCGTCTTTAGCATCCTTATTTATTATGGTAACATAATCCTCAAGGCCTAACTTACTCAAGTTCTTCTTTGCTATTGGTATGAACTCGCCCCTTATCTCATAAGAGTACACATGACCGTGTGGCTTTACTATACTTGCTATGAAGGTTGTAAGTGCACCACTCCCTAAACCTATCTCTAGAACCTTTACACCTGCTTGTAAACCTAATCTAGATGCTATATATCCCATATCTTTTGGATAGACTATCTGTGTCCTCCTCTCACTCTTCATAACTACATCGTATATCAATGGTTTAAGCAAGTATACCCTCTTACCAAGGCTACTCTCTATGTAAGAGCCATAACTCTTGCCTATAGCACTACCAACATCTATTATGCCTATATGTGTATGCATAACCTTATTCCTCTCAACCTTAACTAACCATGAATGCTTTATATAATACAAAAGTATGTATGAACCCTCTTGTATGATGGTATAGTTGCAATTGGTAGTAGCACCACTATCATTAACATCAATATCAATATTATTATAATTATTATTATAATTCATTATCTACTTCTATACCTGCTATCATTCTAAATATTTATTATTTATTTTATTTAGACAACTATTTATTTTATTAGACAACATCATCACCAACTATCTTTGCCGCCTTACCCTTTAACTTTATATCTAACTTAAAGTCATCAGGCGTTAATGTATCCCTAGTGCGTCTCTTTATTACAAGCCCACATTTACCTGCAGCAAGTAACTTACCTCTAACACAACTTGCATATGCACATGATGGTCCTAAGCACTCCTGCTCTAACCAATCACACCATATAATATTCCCTTTATACCTTAAGACATTCTTGTCGCACTTGAACCATGTACACTTCGCCCAACAGTTACCATCCTTATCTGGTCCCTCAATCTTCATACTTATTATGTTAATTTACAACATACTAGTAAAAATAATTTTCTATTTATCCATAGGTGAATAGTTAAATCTATCTATCTTAATTATAATTACATGGGTAACTACATAATGCGTATAGCAAGTGATGAGTTTGAGGCTAGTGTATTCAGTAAGAAGGCATACTATACAGCAATGAGAAGGAGGTGGAGCAAAGGCACAAAAATACTCTTAGTTAAGAAGAGTGCACATGGAGATGCCTTCATAGGCTATGCTGTAGTTGATAAGGCGTTAAGTATAGAAGAGATGGATTTAAATGATAAGAAGTTATGCATAGAGAATGCATGGAGTAATAAGATAATATTCAGTAAACTCGTTAGACTAGAACCACCTGTATTAGTAAAGAATACAGCTGTAGGCAAATGGCCTCAGAAGGGAGCCTTGTTACATGGTGCGCCTATAAGTGAGGAGGACCTTAATGCGATAGTAGAGTTGGCTAGTATAAAGATAAATTATTATTGATTGAGGTAGAAAAGAAAAAATAAAATGATGCTTGTTATAGGAGAACTAATTATATAACTACACTAACTATTAGTACTAAATTATTTTAAATAAGCTTTATATTAAATTAATTAGAGATTAATGATATAATATGCTTCAAACAGAACCGATATACATAGATTGGAATAACTCCCTTAATATACTTAAGAGTGCATACAACGCTGGTCTGTTTGTTCTAATAATAGGTGCTAAAGGTACTGGCAAGACAACCCTAGTTAGAAAGTTTGCATACATACATGGAAAAGAACTTTACACTATAAACTTCTCTTTGCGTACTAGGGAGAGCCATTTAATAGGCATGCAGACTATAAGTAATGGTAATGTTGAGTTTGTAGAGGGATTGCTTATAAGATCTATGAAGAGTGGATCTTTGCTCTACTTAGATGAGTTAAATGCTGCTGAGGCTGATGTACTACTTAGGTTAGATGAGGCATTAGATGATAGGAGGCAGATAGTGCTCAAAGAGGCAGGAGGAGATGTTGTAAGAGCCAAAGAGGATTGGTTTGTAATAGCAACAATAAACCCATTATCACACATGGGTACAAAGGAGTTACCCCCACAGTTACTTAGTAGGTTCCCAGTAAGGATAAGGATGGAGTATCCTCCACCAGATATAGAGTTAAAGATAGTTAAGGCCCATGTGCTATTAGATGCTATAGAAGAAGAGGTTGTAAAAAAAGCAATAAAATTAGCAAATACACTTAGGGAGGCTGCCTCGGTTGAAGAGTTATACTACAGTCCAAGCATAAGGGAGAGTATAGCGTTTGCAAAGTTGATCAAGCAAGGTACAGATGCAAGAATGGCTGCAGAGGCAGTATTTGCTAATGTATATGAACAGTGGGGAAGCACAGAGTATAGAAAAGTAATGGATATTATAACTTCACTATTCTAATATATATTAGATGAGATATCAGATAGTTTGGTATGATTAGGGATGATATACTTATAGATATTGGTACATTCTTGATAAAAGCATGGTCTGGCAAGAATGCTGTAGTCAAGATATCAAAGAATCCAAGGATAAACTATGAGAAATCTATAGTTAGCATACCAAATCTAGATACATTCTCAGGTGAAGAGTTCTCTAGGTATAGACAATGGAGAGTTGCATGCTGGATACTTGCAATGAGATTCAAGTACTCAACCAAATACCTATCAGATGATATAGCATATGGTCATGTACTTAATACTCTCGAGCAGAAGAGGATTACACTCCTAGGTTTGAAGGAATGGAGTGGTATGCTTAATGAACTACTATACGATGAGGCTGTATCGTGGCAAGATAAACCCTTAGTAAACTCTCTGTATGGTATACATAGAAGGGTTGTTGCGTTCTCTCAATACTTCTTAACTGGGTACATAAAAGGGGATCTAGATGGCTTTGATCTAGTAAAGATTGAGAATGCTGTAAATATAGCAAACAAGATAGTCGATGAGGCTATAAAGAATAACTATGGTACAGAGTGGGTTGAGAAGCAGGTACCAAAGGTTTTAGATGCGTTAGGTGCAAACCCATTGCTTAGCATACCTATACCATTCTCTAGGGTAAGAATGGGTGTGAAGCTTAAGGATGAAGAGGTTTATCTAGCATTAAGGAGACTGCTTAAGTTAAAGGATGATACAAACGATGATGATATGTTAAAGAGTAAGGCTAAGAGCATAATGGATGGTAGGGATATTAGAAAGGAGTATGAGATGATTAAAAGGATGAGTGCCATTGCAGGAAAGAGAGAAGAGGTTAATGTAGCAAAGGCTCTAGATGTACCAGAGTTAACTGATGAGATTATACTACAAGATCCAGATCTAGTAAATAGGTTAAAGATGATGCTTAGGAACTGGAAGAAGGGCATGGTTGAGTACTATGCCTCCAGTGGAGATGAGCTTGATGTTGAGATGCTATTAACACAAGCAGGTAAACCATTCATAAATGAGCAGAACCTTAGGATTAAGAGCAGGTTAATGCTATTACTCGATCACTCAAGCAGTATAGCAAGTGATGAGTATGAGTATAAGAAGGCTTTCATGGCACTATGCAAGGTACTAGATTATCTAGGGATAAACTTCATAGCTTTAGCATTCAATACATCTAAAAGCAAGGCTAGATGTTGGGTTATAAAAGGTAACGATGAGCATTGGAGCAAGGCATGTGAGAGGAGGCTTCAAGCAATAAAGGCTAGTGGGGGTACACCATTGGCAGAGGTATATGAGAGGATAGAACCTATAGTAAAAGCATTCAAGCCAGATGTATTCATGACATTCTCTGATGGTGAGCCTAATGATCCATCTGCTACTAAAGAGGTTATAAAGAGGTTCAAGAGCATGAATATAAAGATGATATCGTTTGGTATAAGCAATAACACCACTAGAGCGTTAAGTATAACACAGAATCTAAAGTACCTAGGCTACGATAGATGCGTTGCAGTTAGTAGGATAAATGATATGCCAAAGAAGGTTTTCATGCTCTTAACAGTCTAACTTAAATCTCAATACATAAATTAATAATAATAGTAATTATGAGTACTAAAGAGCGTATGTTAGATATGTTATACAAGAGGCTATATAGATTAGATGATAACACTAGCCTAACAGACCAAATTAAGATCAATGCTAAAGATAACAATAGGATACCATCCGCAGTATTGATAATAATACACTTCACATACAATGAGCCAAGGATAATACTATGCAAGAGGAGTAGTAAACTTAGCAAGCATGCAAATCAGATATCGTTCCCTGGAGGGGTGTACAAGGATGAGGATGGGGATATACTTGTTACAGCATTAAGGGAATGTATGGAGGAGATAGGGTTGGAGGTAAAAAGGGAGCATGTTATAGGCTACATGGATACCTTTAATACATTCTCATCTAACTTTATAATACTCCCATTCGTTGCACTTTTAGATTTTATAAGAGCGCTTAAACCTAATCCTAGAGAGGTTGATGCTATAATAGATGCTTCTTTGCATGAACTGTTTAAGTGTATATATAGAGATGAAGAGCATACCTATTATCATACTGATGCTTATAAGTTTATTTATAAGGAGTATGTTATATGGGGTGCTACAGCAAGGATACTTAAGGCATTAAAGGATATGATATACGATACTTTTTAATTAAAATAAAATGAAGATAAGTTAAAATTGCGTATAGATGAGCATCTAATAGATGCGTATAATTGCAATAGGAAGTAAGGTGTTTGTAACAAGCTTCCAGATGGCTGGAATAGAAGGTATATATGTAGACTCACCCATAGATGCTATGAGCAAGATAAACAGCCTAATAAGCAAGGGTAGCAATAATGATGTTGGTTTGATACTAATAAGTGATGATGTTGCAGTAAGTATAAGGAAGGAGCTTACAGAATTTAGGACAAAGAACCCTATACCACTTGTATTTGAGCTCCCTGCACCAGGTAGCAAGAAGGTTCAGGTTAACTATAGAACGTTACTAAAGCAGATACTAGGTATCTAATTTAATTATCGTTACGCTACAGATACAATAATTAAACAAATATAAATAAAAAATAAAAATATATAAATAATTATATAGCAATGGCGTAAGGATAGTAGCATGAAGGCTGTGATGCTAGATGATTCAAATAATAGTGTGGTAATAAAGGATATTCCTGCTCCAACAATAGGTGATGGAGATATACTAGTAAAGATGCATGCGTGTGGGCTATGTGGTTCAGATATAGAGAAGGTTTACGGAAGGTATGGTGTGGTATCAAAGAGACTAGGACATGAACCTGCTGGAGAGGTTGTCGCTGTAGGCTCACAGGTTAAGGATATAAGGGTAGGGGATAGAGTATTTGTACACCATCATGTACCTTGCTACTCATGCTACTATTGTAAGAATAGAGACTATACTATGTGTGAGCATTACCAAAGGAGTAATATAGAACCATGTGGACTTGCTGAATTATTCCTGGTGCCAGAATGGAATGTTAAGAGGGGAGGGGTTATCGTTCTACCAGAACATGTATCATACGATGAAGCAGCAATGATAGAACCATTGGCATGTTGTATAAAGGCATTCAAGACAGCAGGTATAAAGGCTCATGAAAGCATAGCTGTACTTGGGGTAGGACCCGCTGGTATAATGCATGTTATGTTTGCTAAATATATCAATGCTGAGACTATAATAGCTATAGATATTAATGATTTTAGACTTAATTTTGCAAGATCTCTAGGAGCAAAGGTAACATTGAATGCAAGGAGTGATGATATCAATACTAATGTTAAGGCCATAACTGAGGGTAGAGGTGTCGATACTGCTATAGTTGCTACAAGTAGTGTAAATGCGTTACAAAGTGCATTAAGTATAGTAAGGAGAGGAGGAAGGATTTTACTCTTTGGCGTTCCTTCCAAGGGATCTAGTATACAATTGGATCTTAACTATTTGTTCAACAATGAGATAAAGATCATTCCTAGCCTTGCAGCATCAGATTACGATACCAAAGAAGCGTTCGAGTTGATAGCAAGCAAGAGTATAGATATAGCAAATATAATAACACATAGATTTGATCTAGATCATGCAATGGAGGCAATAGAATGTGCACATAAAGCAGATGATGCCATGAAGGTTATAGTTGTAGCATAGTGAACTACCCACCCTTACGGATGGG
>CAZLZM010000033.1:0-9677 GCA_964563995.1 uncultured Nitrosopumilales archaeon | reverse complement strand
GGAACCTACATACATCCAGATTAGACTCTAACCTCTCTTCAAGTTTATTAGGATACAGTCTATACTTGTAGTTTAATACTTGCATTATTATTTGTTGTTACTTATACGTATTTAAGTCTATTTGTTCATGTAGTATCATCCCCGCCTTAAAAGGCGAGGTTTTCGTCCTTATATAATAAATGAAAGAAGATTGCAGATAGCAACATCTCACCTTAATCTAATCATAAATTTTTATATCATTTAGAGTTAATGCTGTAACAATAATGTTCGAGATAAAGCATAGTGATCTAGCAGGTAGGATAGGTAGATTGTACACCAAGCATGGAGTGATAGAGACACCAGCATTCTTACCAGTAGTGCATCCTATAAGGCAAGAGGTTAGCATTGAGGAACTTAAAAGGATAGGCTTTAAAGCAGTGATAACAAATGCGTATATAACATTAAAGGAACATAAGGATATCAAGGATATACATGAGATTATAAAGTTCGATGGACCAATAATGACAGATTCTGGAGGATATCAAGTACTCATATATGGTAATATAGATGTTGACCACATAACCATGGCTAAGTTCCAGAGTATGATAGGAAGTGATATAGCAGTACCATTGGACAAACCTACAGGATTTAATCTACCTAGGAGTAAGGCTGAGCAGTATGTTGAACTTACATTAAAGGCTGCAGAGGATACAATAAAGATGGCAAGAGAAGAAGCTAAAGGAATAGACTCTAATACAATATGGGCTGCGCCAATACAGGGAGGAGAGCATCTAGACCTTGTAGAGTACTCTAGCATGAAACTTCTTGCTATGGGGTATGAGTTCTTTGCACTAGGAAGCCCAACAGAGCTCATGGAATCTTATGAGTTTCATATCCTAGCAAAGATGATAGTAAGTGCAAGAAGGGTTATACCTTTAAGTAAACCATTGCATCTATTTGGTGCTGGACATCCATTAACCATACCCTTAGCAGTTGCATTAGGATGTGATACATTTGATTCCGCATCGTACATGCTCTATGCTAAAGATGGTAGATATATGTTAGTCAATGGCACATGCAATATAAAGGATTTAGATTACCTTCCATGCAACTGCCATGTATGCAGTAGATATACTGCTAAGGAGTTAAGAGAACTAGATAAGCATGAACTCATGCTTAATATAGCATTACATAACCTATATACTATAAAGAGAGAGGTTGAGCATGTAAAGCATGCTATAGTAGAAGGAAGGCTATGGGAGTATGTTGTACAAAAGTCTCTATCACACCCTAGGTTAGTTGATGCTAACCTAGTGATTAAAGATTGTGAGTATCTTGAGAAGTGTACTCCAATATATAAAGATAAAGCATTATTCTTATCATTGCCTTTAGATCAGTATAGACCAGAACTCAAGAGGTTCAGAAGACAGGTTATCGAGAACTATAGCTGTAGCTGTAAGGATACACTTATTCTTGTTAAAGAACCTGAAGAGCACCCATTCTATAAATCCAACAAGTACATTACATTGAAGTTAAACATATCCTTAAACAATAATTATTGTAGCAATGGCATACTTTATGCATACTACTCTCCATTCTTAGGAGTTGTACCTGAAGAATTATCTGATATGTATCCTAGTGCTCATATACTAACATCAAAGATCAACCAACGGTACTCAGATTTTACTACACTTATAGATAGCATAGTTAAATTTGTAAAGAAGAATAGATTCAAGAGGGTTATTATTGAGTGTGATGATGAATTAAGAGTATTGTTAGATTCTTCATTTAAGGATTATGATATAAATATAGAGTATCATACTGATCTTAATAGCATAATAGAGAGCTTTATAAATAATAAATTATAAAAGAAAAGATATTTATTTATTTGCTCCATATACCTTACATACATTAATTAATAATTTTAATTCTCTTTATTTGGTCTAATCGTCTTATACGTTAGTATAAAACCTATTCCTCCAAGTATAACGCCTACAGCAAGTATTATTATCGATAATGCTATGGGCATAATCAATGGTGCAAGTATCTCATGTGCCTCATTAGCAGTTAACCCTAAACCTCCTACGTTACTAGGGAGCATAGCCTTTGCACCTTCGTAACCACCATACATCATAAGCCATGTTGCTCCAACTATACCTGCATTCATTAATATTAGGTGTAACATAGCTAGATACCTTGCTATACCCTTGTACATCAAACCTAGAGTATTCTCAATGTAATGATAGAATAATGCTGAGACCGCTACTCCTATAACACCTACGAGTATATACATGATATAACCTATAGTAAACCACGTGCCAGCACTACCAAATGCTATAACCCTAGATACCTCAGGCTTTACATATATCTGACCTATAACAACTGATAATGTTAGTATAACAGCGAGAAGACCTTGTATCATAGCTACACCAATGAACCTCCTAGTCCATACACCCTTTTCTATTATTTCTATACTCATTAATATCACCTATTATTATTTTATATTAATAGATATTTAAATGAATCGAGAATTCTCATAAATGAAAATCATATTATTTAATATTAATTGAACTTATTATAAAATATTTATCACAATAGTTTACCCATGGTCAACAAACATTTTTAAAAGGCTACAACAATGGTATCTAAGATGACCCTAATGGGTGATATGGATGAGTAAGAGCAAGCCATATTATGTAAAATTCGATGTACCAAAGGAGATGATCAATCTAGTGTATGAAGCTGTAAGAAGTGCAAGAGAGAGTGGGAAGGTAAAGAAGGGTACCAACGAAACTACAAAGGCTATAGAGAGAGGTATAGCTAAACTTGTAATAATAGCAGAGGATGTTGAACCGCCAGAGGTTGTCGCACATCTACCAATACTCTGTGAGGAACGTAACACACCATATGTGTATGTTCCTAGTAAGAAGCAATTAGGAGAGGTGTTAGGTATGGATGTTGCAGCAGCTGCAGCATGTATAGTTGATGCTGGAGATGCTAGACAGGCTATAGAACAGATAGTAAATACTATAAAGAGCATGAAGAAGTAGTAATGATTAATTAATTGCTTAAAGGTGATCAATATGAGTAAGGAGGAGGAGAAGTTAACCCCTGCTGAGGTGATACAGATAGTTGGAAGAACTGGTATTGCTGGAGAGATAACACAGGTAAGAGTTAGGATACTTGAAGGTAAGGATAAAGGTAGGATAATAGCAAGAAATGTTAAGGGTATAGTAAAGTTAGGTGATATACTTATGTTAAGAGAGACTGAGAGGGAGGCTAGAAAGATACAGTAGATGAATTATTATATTTATTAGGTATGATAGGTAGGTGATCGATATGGGTATGACTAGTAGCAAAACATGTTCATTCTGTGGTAATCAGATCAAACCTGGTCATGGGAGAGTATTGGTTAAGAATGATGGTTCAATGCTATACTTATGCTCTAGTAAGTGTTGGAAGAATATGCTAGTACTTAAAAGGGATGCAAGGAAGTTAAAGTGGACTAATAGGTATGTTAAAGGTGGAATAAAGGTAAGAGCAAGGTAAAAAGTAAAAGCATCATTACAATGGATTATTATTTAATTTAGTACTTAGTAAGGAATTAATTAGTGCCTAGAATACCCATGCTATGAATGATGATGCAAGTAGAACACTTATATTAATAAAACCCGATGCTGTAAAGAAGAATGTTGTAGGAGCGATACTGAAGAGGTTTGAAGATGAAGGATTTAAGATTAAGATGCTTAAGATGCTTAAATTAAGTAAAGAGGATGCTAAAGAGTTCTACTCTGTACATAGCTCTAAACCATTCTTTAACGAACTGGTTGATTTCATAACCTCTGGTCCAATAGTTGCTGTGGTTATAGAGGGTAATACTAACGATACTATAGCAAGGGTTAGAAGTATAATAGGTGCTACGGACCCAAATAAGGCTGAGAAGAATACATTAAGATACATGTACGGTACCAACATAACTGAGAATGCTGTACATGCAAGCGACTCTCCAGAGAGCTTTCTAAGGGAAGTTAAGGTTATATTCAAGGATTATGACATTAACTAAGGTTTACTATATTTTTATAAATATTTTAATTATTATTATATAATAATAAAAAGCAGATCGTAACCATAGTAGATCGATATTAGCATAACAATGGTAATAAATATATTGCTAATAGATGAATCTTCTATAATAATTTAATAATTAAAAATACTAACAAGGTGTGTAATAGATGCCTATAAGACAACCTGTTGTTGTAGTACTAGGGCATGTTGATGCTGGTAAGACATCCCTACTTGATAAGATAAGAGGGACTGCAGTACAGGCAAGGGAGGCTGGAGGTATAACACAGCATATAGGTGCTAGCTTCTTTCCTTTAGATACAATAAAAGAGATATGTGGACCTCTATTTGCAAGGTTTGGTGCAAATGTAAAGGTTCCAGGCTTACTTGTTATAGATACTCCTGGTCATGAGGCATTTGTAAACCTAAGAGTTAGAGGGGGATCTGCAGCAGATATAGCCATAGTTGTAGTTGATATAAATAGAGGCTTTGAGGCTCAAACCTATGAGAGCATAGAGATATTAAGGAGTAGAAGGGTGCCTTTTCTTATAGCATTGAACAAGTTAGATACCTTACCTGGTTGGAGGAGCAGTAATGATTCACTCCTAGACTCATTAAAGAAGCAGGATAAGACTGTTATAGATGAGTTGGATAATAGGGTGTACTCATTACTAGGCTCACTATCAAGGTTAGGGTTCAGAGGAGAGGTATTTTACAGGGTTAAGGACTTTACTAAAGAGATTGCTATAATACCAGTTAGTGCAAAGACTGGGGAAGGTATACCTGAGTTGCTTGCTGTACTTATAGGTCTTGTACAGCAGTACATGCTTAAGAGGCTTGAGGTAAGTGATCAAGGAAGGGGTATAGTGCTTGAAGTAAAGGAAGAACCTGGGCTAGGGTTCACCGCAAACCTAATACTCTTGGATGGTAGCATAAAGGAAGGTGATGATATAATGCTAGTTAAGAGGAATGGTATAGTAGTAACAAAGGTGAAAGCCTTGCTACTACCAAAGCCCCTAGATGAGATGAGGGATCCTAGGGATAAGTTCATAAGGGTAAGAGAGGTTCATGCTGCAGCAGGTGTAAAAGTAGCATCACATTCACAGGATCTAGAAGGTGTTCTTGCAGGAAGCCAGTTCTATGTTATAAACAATGGTAGTAGTAATATAGAGCAGTTAAAGAACCAACTTCAGAGTGAGGTTAGTTCTCTAGTAATAAGCACAGATAAGATTGGGGTTGTACTTAAATGTGATACCCTTGGCTCGTTGGAGGCTATAATAGATATGCTGAGGAGGGCAGATATACCTATAAGACTAGCAGATATAGGGAATGTAACAAAGAGGGATGTTATAGAGGCTAGTACTGTGAAAGAGAAGGATAAGTACCTAGGGGTAGTTTTGGCCTTCAATACGAAAGTGCTTCAAGATGCAAATGAAGAAGCTGAGGCTAGAGGTGTAAAGATATTTCATGATAAAGTTATCTACAGTTTGGTAGAGTCTTACAAACAATGGGTTAGTTATGAGAAGGAGAGGGAAGAGAGTAGTATATTTGCATCATTAATACGACCATGTAAGTTCGTTATACTGAAGGGTTTTGTATTCAGGAAGAGTAATCCAGCAATATTTGGTGTTGAGGTACTTGAAGGCATCTTAAGACAGAAGAGCCCAGTTATTAACACTGAAGGTATGGATGTAGGAAGCATACATCAGATACAGGATAAGGGGAAGAGTATAGATGAGGCTAGAAAAGGTATGCAAGTAGCAGTATCTATGAACGAGCCTACGGTTGGAAGACAGATAAAAGAAGGAGATGTACTTTATACATTACCTCCAGTCCAGCATTACAAGATGCTAACTGAGAGGTTCAAGCATAGGCTCAGCCAAGAGGAGTTAACACTACTAAATGAGATAGCGAAGATGAGGCGTAAAGTTGATCCATTGTATGGTTACCTCTAACTCTTAAAGACTATACAAATAACTTGTTAAGTACATTATCAACATACCTGCAATGAATCCAACCATTTTGTGAGTTGTTAGTATCTTTGTATTCCTACATAAGATTCAACAAGAAAGCCTAGAGTTTTAACTCTAGCATGAATTGTCTATAGGTTTAAATTTTCATCTTTGTAGGTGTTATTGAGCGTGTAGCTCGAATGTGGTCTGGATGTCCAAAAGCAGAATGGAATAAGGCTCAAGACAAAGATGGGGTGGTTCCAGCAAGCAGGCTATGGGCATATAGCCCATAGCAGGAGCTGCTTTGACACACCCCAAACTTGGTATGATGAAGCCATTAGGCTGAAAAACCGAGAATCTCCCGACTTTAGTCGTGGAGAGTGTCAATTATCACCACCTAAATATAATATATTACTTAGTACAACACCTACTCCAACAGCAAGAAACATAGCTGATGCTATAGATATATATTTATGAGACCGCCGTAGTCAGCAGTTTCAAGATAGATAGATTTAAATAGACATAAGTTGTAATAACTCTTAATGGAGAAACTCTATACTCTCAAAGAAGCGAAGAAGCTTCTTGGAGTTACGACGAGAACTATCCAGAGGTGGGATAAAGAGGGGAAGATTAGAGTTGTTAGGACAGTTGGCGGTCGCAGGAGGATTCCCGAGGGTGAGATAAAACGGATTTTAGGGTTAAGGGAGGAAAGAATGATCGTAGGATATGCTAGAGTTTCTTCATCAACACAAAGCTTGGAGAGGCAGAAACAACTGATATTGAGTTATGCTAAGGAGAGAGGTTATGGAGATATACAAATCCTGTCGGATATTGGCTCTGGACTCAACGAGAAAAGGAAGAACTTTCTGAAGCTCTTAGATATGGTTTCAGATAGGAAGGTTTCAAAGGTCGTAGTTGCCTATGAAGATAGACTTACAAGGTTCGGGTTTGAAACATTAAGTAAAATATTCTTATCTTTCGGAACCGAGATAGAGGTAATAAACCACGAAGAGAAGGCACTCCAAGAAGAGCTTGTTGAAGACCTGATAACTATAGTCTCGCACTTCGCTGGGAAGCTCTACGGGTTGAGGAGCCATAAATACAAGGAGGTAATTGAAGGTGTCAAGAAACTTGTATCAGGTTAGAGCATATAACATTAAACATGGCTATGATGTTTCACAATTCCTAGAAGCTTACAGGCTTATGCTTCAAAAGGCAATAGATGAAATATGGGTTAGGATAAGGTGGGTTGAAAGATATGATAAGAGAGGCAGGAGGAGGCTCATACCAATAATGCCGAAGGATGGAGGCTTTAAACACCATTACCTCAGAGCCCTTTTGCTAAGGGGTTGGCAATACTCAAAGCATTATGTTGATTCAGCAATCAAGCAGGCATATTCTATCCTGAAGTCTTGGAGGAGGAATTACATAAAAGGTGAAAGGTCATGGGAGAAGCCCATCATCAGAAAGAGGTTCGTTAGAATTAAGGAGACTCTGTACAGCTTCAGGGATGGGAAGATAAGGGTCAGTATCAAGCCGTACAAGGAGTATTTAGAGTTCTACATATCAAGGGCGTGGTTTCTCAGAAGAGCCAGAGGCGAGATGGGCGAGCTGATACTCAACGAGAAATATTTGACGGTAACCTTCAAGTTTAAGGAGAGGAGAACCTGTTGAGAAGATTGCTTGGGACTGCAACGAGAAGAGCCTAGACGGCTTCAACCCTAAGCTAGGCTGGATTAGAATAGACCTAACTAAGCTGTTCCACATACACAGGGTTTACGAGTTGAAGAGGAAAAGGCTCCAAAGCCTAGCATCAAAGAAGCCAACCCTGAAGAAGGTATTGGCAAATTACTCTAAGAGGGAGAGAAACAGGGCTAAAGACCTCCTCCACGAGCTAACCACAACCCTAGCCAAGAAGTTTAAGGGATACACCAACGGTTTCGAAAAACTAAAGAAGGAAAGGATGCTCACACGCTCAAAGAACCATAACAGGAATATTACAAAAAGTGACTGGAAGACAATAGTTACTTACATGAGTTATAAATCAAAAGTTAAACTTCTCAACCCGTATAACTCGACTAAAAGATGCTCCAGATGTGGGATGAAGAATGCCCTGAAAGGAGCATTGTACGAATGTTCGAAGTGTGGGTTGAGAATAAGTAGACAGTTAAACGCATCGATTAACTTATACCTTCAGATGGAGGGGCTTTCTCCAAGCCCAAAGCTCTTTGATGAGCTTATGAGCTGGAGCGGGTTCACCCTGACAGGGGAGGAGGCTGATGAGTGGCTCGATGAACTCAAGAGGGCTCCTAGGCTAATGAATCCCAAGAGCTACGTATGTCTATCAAAGGCTACATAGCTCAGAACCCTATCCATCCTCCAAATATAGTTGGTACACCAGCTATGATACCTAGGATTATAAAATGCACTATCTTTACCCTAAGCCAGTGTGGCTACTATAGCAATCACCCTGTAAACCCAATAACTAATAACTTTGATAATATTGCACCTATTGCTAATCTTTTGCTAAGGTTATGTAATAAAAGAGTAAAGGTTATGTAATAAAAGAGTATAAGAATTGTAACATACATTAAAACTAAAAATTAATTAACTATTATATTATATGCTTCCTTATCAACTTCTCAAGTCCATGTTCACCAACCGCACCTACAGCCTTGTCTATAGGTCTACCATCTTTAAATACTATGAATGTAGGTATAGCATAGACATCGTACCTTGCAGCTACAGCTTGGTTCTCATCAACATTAAGTCTTGCAAATACCATCTTATCACTATACTTCCTTGCTAACTTATCAAATATAGGTAACATGAACTGACATGGACCACACCAGCTAGCCCAGAAATCAACCAGTACAGGTTTATTGCCATTTATAACACTATCAAAGTTTCCCTCATTCAACTCTATTATCTTTACCTCATTAGAGACTTGAGTACTATGCTTACTTGCTTGATCAATCATCTCCTTGAGTTTTTTATTCATTATCCTCTCTAGCTCTGGGTCCTCCACATTAATGTATAGCAAGTGCTTAAATATAACATTTATTTTCTATAGGTCAAGTAAGAATGTTAATCTATACTTGCCATCTGACTCCTTGATGCTCATCATATGATATGTTACTCCCTTGATCTCAACCTTGTAGTTATGCTTCTCCAAGTTTAATGGTTCACCGTATGCCTTAGCATGTAACCTGTACTGTGTACTATATTTGCCGTCAGGCTTATCTATACTAACGTTGAATTTACTCAGGGCTATATGGTCACTAACTAAAATTATCATGATATACTCTAACCAGTTGTAGAGAAGGTTCTCCATATCATATCCATCAACATCTATATGCAACTCCTGCTTACTATCTACCCTGCTAACATCTATCATAACATCTACCAACGCCTTCGCAGCTAACTCAAATACATGCTCTAGTGTATCAGCCTCTACCTCGATAAGTGCATCAGTCATATGCTCAAGCATCCTATAACTCATTATATTAGAATTTAGCTTTTCAATTAATAAGGGTTTAACTTAACGGGCCCGGTGGGCTTCGATCCCACGACCACCTGCTTAGAAGGCAGGCACTCTATCCATGCTGAGCTACGGGCCCATCTTAGAACATTACACTGTCCAAGGTGAGCTACCCGCCTTGAAAGGCAAGGCTTCTTGGTTCA
>CAZLZM010000032.1:0-9866 GCA_964563995.1 uncultured Nitrosopumilales archaeon | reverse complement strand
TATTAAATAAACTACCCAAGGAGCTTGTGGAAATCACGCCTGTGGAGATCCTATCAGAGTCTATGAAGCAGGAAACTCCTAACTTCAGTCAGGAGTAGCTCACCTTTATGGGAAGTAAACCAGTAAAGATAGCATTGGACGTTGATGGTGTATTAGCAGATATAATAAGTATATGGCTTAACAACTATAATGAGAAGAATAGAGATAAGATACTAAGCATAGATAGTATATGTAGATGGGACTTCTGGAAGGAGTTAGGTTACGATGAGTATAGATTCTATGCTGAACTAGCACAATGCTGGCATGAATGGTATAATATACCCTTAACTGAGCCTCATATACCTCTTTACGTGAACAAGTTAAAGAATATAGCAGAGAGGGTTGATATAGTAAGTGCACAGATTGCAAAGGATCATGTTGTAAGATGGCTTGAGCATAATGGTATAGAATATGATGAGTATGTAAGTGTTACAGTTGGCAAGGACAAGGCTAATCTAGCATATGATATCTTCATAGATGATTCCCCTGTTAATGCTTTAAGCATAGCAAGTATGGATAAGTATGTATTACTATACGATCAACCATGGAATAAGCATGTAAGCAACGACAGCAAGATAGTTAGGATAAAGAGCCTAAAAGATGCTATAGAAATATTACAGTTTAAGTTTTAAAGCATCCACTCTATACTACGCTCTGCTCTAGAGAACTCATTTAACCTCTTCTTAACATCCAACCTTAACTGCTCTACACTCTTAAACTCTCTAACTATATTCCCATCTACTATGAGATCCTTAAGCAATGGTTCATAACCATGCTCCTCAAGGTATTTAGATACCTTAGAATCTGCTAGTGTAACTATATCATTGAACCCTCGCCTATAGACGCTCTTCCTTCCTGCAATATCACCTCTCTTTGCTATAGGTTTGCCATCAACCTCAACTATCTTGAACGAGAAGTCTACAGGAGGTGCAGTGCTAACACTCGTACCAACACCAAATCCATCTACTACATCCCTTAACTCTGCTATCTCTTGCTCATCTAAACCTCCAGAAACGAATATCTTAACATGCTCTCCATTCCTTATGCTTAACTCCCATCTAACCTCCTCTACTATCTTCCTCATATCGCCTCTCCTGCTAGATGGTGTATCAAGCCTAACCCCGTAGAGTCTCTTGCCTAATACTTCTAATGCCATTATAGCCTCTACCTTCTCATCGTATAATGTATCTATAAGCGCTATCCTCTTAACATGATCTGGCATAGCAGAATCGAAGGCCTTCCATGCAGCAGTCTGATCACCAAATACTAATATTAAGGCATGAGGCATAGTACCAATGGCATCTATGTGCATTAGTTGCGAAGCAAGGATATTTGATACACCATCGAATCCTGCTATGTATATTGCTCTCTCTATCATTGGTGCTAGAGTAGGATGAGCCCTCCTAGTACCAAACGAGAATAGCAAAGCCTTATCACCTGCTATCAACCTTATCCTTGCTGCTTTACTTGCTATTCCAGATGATGAGCATAGGAATCCAAGTATAGGGTTCTCCAGAACTGCTATGTCAGCATAGTTAGCCTCTATCTGCATTACAGGTTCATATATTGGAGACTGTGGAGAGGTTAAGAATATCTCACCCTCATCCATCGCTTTAACGTTAACATCTTTGCCTTCTAGAAGTTTAGCAACCTCATATATACCTAGTACTATACCCCAGTTATCCTTAACATGTCTAGCATAGATCTCTATGGTAACTCTAGGGTTCTTTTTAGCATGCCTTAGTACTTGCTGCGTATAAACAAAGTATACATCTGTTGTCTTACCCTGTATTATCTCATCTTCCTTAGCAACCCAAAATATCCTATCCTTAAGATCATTCATATAGTATTATTGTATTAGGATAGATAAAAACCAATAATTAATTATACCATAGTCTAATCGTTGTCATTAAATGTTTATGAATATTGATAAATCAAGAATGATCTCTAATCAAAAGAAAGAGTTCTAAATATCAAGTATATTAAACTAAATTAACAAATTTAATCATATTTAATTAAATTTAATAGAAGTGGTATCATAAAGTATATTAATGCTATAAACAACTCATGCATTAATGAAAGCAGCAGTATTCAGAGAGCATAGCAAAGATCCTAGACAGGTTGTTAAGATAGAAGATATAGATACCCCAAAGATAAAGCATAATGAAGTATTGATAAAGGTTGAGGCAGCAGCATACAACTATAACGATCTATGGGCTATATGGGGAGAGCCTATAAAGGTACCAATGCCACATATATCTGGTAGCGATGCAGCAGGTGTAGTTGTAGAAGTAGGCGAGGATGTTACTAGGTTTAAGAAGGGTGATAGAGTAGTATCACACTCTAATATATCATGCAGGAAATGTGATCTATGCATATCTGGAAGGGAGTACGATTGTAATGATAGGCTTGTATGGGGATTCCAGACTGGACCTTTAGATGGTGCATACGCTGAATATACAAAGTTACCAGAGGTTAACCTTGTAAAGCTCCCAGATAATGTATCCTTCATAGATGCAGCAGCAGTATCCATGGTAGGCATGACATCATGGCATATGCTTGTAGGCAGGGCAAAGATACAGCCTGGGCAGACAGTGCTTATAATGGGAGGTACTAGCGGTGTAGGTAGTATAGGTATACAGATAGCAAAGCTCTTCAACTGTACAGTTATAGCAACAGCTGGCAATGCTGATAAGATGGAGGTTTGTAAGAAGTTAGGTGCGGATTATGTAGTTAACCATAGAGAGCCTGATTGGGCTAAGAAGGTTAGAGACTATACAAATAAGCAGGGAGTAGATGTTGTATTTGAGCATATAGGCAAGTCAGTATTCATGGATGAGGTTAAACTACTAAAGATGGGAGGAACCCTTGTAACAACTGGTGCAACAACTGGGTATGATAGCACATTGGATCTAAGGTATCTATTCTTTAGAGGCTTGAACCTGTTAGGCTCTACACAAGGTACTAGGGCAGAGTTAAGCGAGGTTATATACTGGGTATCAAAGGGTAAGATAAAGCCTTACATCCATGATGTACTGCCATTCAGTAGGATGGTTGAAGGGCATGTTATGATGATGGAGAACAAGATAATAGGCAAGCTAGTAACAACTCCATCAAAACTTTAATTTTTATTATGGTATAGATAGTAATGAGATGATATGGTGACAAGACTATTTAGAAGCTTGCTATTTGTACCTGGTAATAACCAGAGGTTCATAGATAAGGCAAAGACGCTTAATGCTGATATAGTATGCTTGGATCTTGAAGATTCCGTACCTTTGAACGAGAAGGATAAGGCAAGAGAGTTAGTTAAGAATGCTTTGAGCAATAGAAATAAGTTCATATCAGATCTTTATGTTAGAGTAAACTCATTTGATTCAAATCTTATACACGATGATATAAAGGCTATATTATGCAAAGGTCTAGATGGTATAGTTATCCCTAAAGTTAACAGTATAGATGAGGTTACTAGCATATCAAGGATACTTGATGAGTTTGAGTCTAGCAACGGTATAAGCACTAACAGCATAGAGATAATTCCATCTATAGAGAGTGCAAGGGGTGTAGTTAATGCATATAGCATAGCATCAGCAAGCAGTAGGGTATCTGCAATAGTATTTGGTGTATTCGACTTTCTTCACGATATGGGGTTAGAGTATAGAGAGGATGGTTTAAGCTACAGTTATGCTAGGGCAAAGATACCTGTTGATGCTAGAGCAGCAGGTGTTCATGCAATAGATGCAATATGGCAGAGAGTAGATGATATAGATGGATTGATCAAGGATGCAATTGTTGCTAAGGAGTTAGGTTACAAGGGCAAGAGTATAATACACCCAAAGCATATTGAGCCGGTTCATAAGGTATTCCTCCCAAGTAAGGAAGAGATTGAGTGGGCTAAAAGGGTTATAGATGCATTAGAAGAGTCCATCAAGCAAGGTAGAGGTGCTGTGAGAGTTGATGGTAAGATGGTTGATGCTGTGCATTACAAGAGAGCAAAAGCTATACTTGATGCTGCTAATCTGATTTAATTCCATATGTTATTCAAAGCAAAACCTACATTGAACATACCTAGATATATAAACGCTATCAAGACCATCACATCTAGAGAAATACAGAGGAAATTTCCACAAGTGAGAATTTATGGGAAGGACACTTCTGGTCTCCTTCTTATTTCCTAGCAACGAGTGGGCAAGTAACACTAGAGGTGCTGAGAAAATATGTGGAGAGCCAAAGGGAAAGAGTAACGTAATTCAACTCTCCTTCAAGTACAAGATTTATCCAACAAGAGAAGTAGAGGAAAACTCCTCAAAGTAATGCAAATTGAGGCTAAAGTGTATAATACTTAGATGAGGTGAACAATTCAAGAAAAGAGGGAAGGAAGATAACACCTAAGGACACTCAAAACATGTTGAAGAATCTGAACGTGGAAGGAAAAGATCTAGTTTACTCCAAAGCCCTCCAGATGGTGAACAATCAATTATGGTATAACATCAATGCTCTTCACGAATTGAAGAAGAGAGGGAAGAAAGTAGGAAAACTGAGGTATAAGAAGATCATGAAGACTATCAACTATAACCAGTCTGGTTTCAAAGTAGAGGGAGATAAACTAATCCTTTCAAAGATAGGGGAGATAAAAGTACTCTTCCACAGACCTTTGGAGGGTGAGATAAAAGGAGTAATAATAAAGAGGAGTGCTACTGGTTGGTATGCTATATTTCAAGTTGAGGTTGAAAAGAAGCCTCTTGAAAAACTGGGAAAGTGGTAGGAATAGACCTAGGAGTCGACAAGCTTGTAACTACTTCTGATGGTGTGGTAATAGAGAATCCTAAGGTCTTTGATAAGGTTGAGAGAAGGATAAAAATATTACAAAGGTCATTATCTAGAAGAATGGATCTAAAAACTATGAGAAAGCTAGAAAGAAGTTAGCTAAAATACACAAGCATGTGAAGAACTTGATGAGTGATTACATTCACAAGGTGACTTCATGGCTTGTGGAACAGTATGATGAGTCTATGTGGAAGATCTTGATGTGAAGGAGATGATAGAGAAGGATAGTAACAGCAAAACTTTGAGAAAACACATCCTTCATTCCAACTTCTAAGTTCATGAGCTACCTCCCCTACAATGCTAGTAGAGCTGGTAGGAGGGTAGTGAAAGTAAACTCAGCATACACATCAAAGACATGTGCTAGATGCGGATACAAGAAAAAAGATTTGCCTCTAAAAGACCGTATCTTCACTTGTCCTAAATGCGGTTGGGTTGCAGATAGAGATTATAATGCTTCTCTAAACATTCTTCATACGGGGTCGGGACTGCCCTTAGAGCCTGTGGACAGGAGACCTCTGTTATGCATACCCTTCTTTGAGGGAGTGTATAGTAAGTTTCCTGGAAGAAGCAGGAAATCTCCATCGCGAGGTGGGGATGCCCCATCCGTGAGGGCGGGGTAGTTCACTAAGATTAGAAAGAAGTATACTACTCACACTATTATGTCCCATTTTAGTATTAATTATGAACATCATTTTATAATTGTAGTTAGGTAATGTTTGACACTCTCCAAGACTAAAGTCGGGAGATTCTCTGTTTTTCAGCCTCATGGCTTCATCAAGTTTGGGCTGTGTCAAAGCAGCCCCTGCTATAGGCTATATGCCTATAGCATGCTTGCTGGAACCACCCTCCTATCTTGGTCTGGAGCCTTATTTATTCCATTTGCTTTTGAATATCCAGACCATATTCTAGCTATACGTTCAATAACACCTATCAAAGATGAAAATTTAAACCTATAGACAATTCATACTAGAGTTAAACTCTAGGCTTTCTTGTCGAATCTTATGTAATGGATAAAATTATTAATAAAAGAGATCGAACCTAGTTGTATGTTCACTGGAATAGTAAGGTACATGGGTATAATAGATGATGTAAAGGTCAGTGATAATAGGAGTGCTCTAACACTAACAGTTGATATAGGTTGCCTTGCAAATGATACAAAGATAGGGGATAGTATATCTATCAATGGTGTATGCCTTACAGTAGTAAGTAAGGATAATAATAGTAGCAAGGTTACATTCAACGTAATAGGGGAGACAGTTAAGAGAACGAATCTAGGTATTCTTAAGAAGGGTGATATGGTTAATATAGAGCCTAGTCTGAGGGTAGGGGATAGCATAGATGGGCACTTTGTACTTGGGCATGTAGACTGCATGGGTACAATAGTAGATAAGGTTGAGGAGAGGGATCAGGTTGTTATGAGTATAAGGGTAGATAACAAGGATATCATGAGATATGTGGTTGAGAAAGGCTCAATAGCAGTAGACGGTGTTAGCCTTACAGTAGTATCATGCAACAATGATATATTTACAGTAGCACTCATACCCCATACGCTAGATGTAACTACTTTAGGTGTAAAGGGCAAGGGCGAAAAGGTTAATATAGAGGTAGATATCCTTGCCAGATATGCAATGAAATTTACTAATATATTAGTAAATACTTGATTAGTAGTAAGATTTATAATATGATATGTTATGCATTTACTCAGTAATGGATACAATTGAGGATGCAGTAAGATCATTGAGGCAGGGTAGGTTTGTATTACTTCATGATGGTAAGGATAGGGAGAATGAGGTTGATATGCTTATAGCTGCGCAGTTCATAAAACCAGAGCATGTTGCGATAATGCGTAAAGATGCTGGTGGGCTAATCTGTCTAGCATTGAGCTATGATGTTGCATCTAAACTTGGGCTTCTTTACATGCATGATATACTAAGTATAGCAGCAAAGAATAGCCATACACTATCAAGGATGATCTACTCGTATACCCCATACGGTGATAAACCATCGTTCTCAATAACTGTAAACCATAAGGATACATATACAGGTATAACTGATAAGGATAGAGCATTAACCATAGCAAGGATGGCTAATATAGCAGCAAAGGTTATCGATGGTAATAGTAATGAAGGTATAGCTGAATTCGTATCATCATTTAGGAGCCCTGGTCATGTACCATTGTTAATAGCATCAAAAGGCTTGCTGGATGAGAGGAGGGGACATACTGAGATGGCTATCAAGCTTGCAGAGATAGCAGGGCTTGTACCTGCGGTTGCAATATGTGAGATGCTTGACTCATTAACCTATAATGCGCTTTCTGTAGATAAAGCATGTAAGTATGCTAGGGATAATGGTTTATGCATAATAGAAGGTTCCGCCTTATATAATTATAAGATTAACGATGATAAAATGTATGGTAATATGAAAAGGAAAGATAATAGTAATATTGCAAAAATAAAGTAGTTGATAGAATAATATAGTTGATCTTTATGAGTATAAATCTTGCTATAGTTGTCGCAGAGTTTAACTCTGAGATAACCGAGAAGATGCTTGAGAGAGCATGCAACTATGCTAAAGAGTTGAATGTAAATGTACGGTATATATGCTATGCCCCAGGCTCGTTTGATATGCCATTGCTTATAGATAACCTGCTTAGCAAGGATGATGTTGATGCTGTAGTTACATTGGGCGCAGTTATAAAGGGCTCAACATTACATGATGAAATAGTAGCATATAATGCATCTAGGCTAATAGCAGATCTTGCACTAAAGTATGGTAAACCTGTAACCCTTGGCATCTCTGGTCCTGGAATGAGTTATGAACAGGCTGTTGATAGGATAAATCCAGTATCCACAAGAGCAGTTAAAGCAGCAGTTGATATGGTTAATAGGTTAAGGTTACTAAAATCAATCCAATTAGATTCTAAAAATAAAGATGGCAAGATAGTGATAAGATAATGATACAGATAACACTGATAAGATTAGAGGATTATGGACCATGGACAACTACACTAGGTGATGATAGAGAGCATAAGCTACAGATACTCCAAGCAAGGCTTTACAGTGATATACAAGAGCAGTTCTCAAAGAGGAATGGTCTAGTATTCTTCAACAGGTTTGATGAGATGTTTGCAGTAAGCAATGGTATAAGCAAGGATGAGCATAAGAAGATATTAGAGATCATAAGTACATCGTACAACAACCTTACCATAAGTATGAACATAGGTAGAGGATCTACACCTTATAAAGCACATGAGAATGCAAAGATAGCAACTAATAATAGTAATGGTAATAGTAATAGAGTTTATGATGATAATAATGGTGGTAATGATGATGGCAATCCATTGGTACAGATAATGCATGTTGATATAGACGGATCTACATCAAAGGTTAGTTCAGTAATGCTACCATATGATATATCTATCCTAGTAACAAGGCTAAATCTAGCATTAAGCGAGGCATTCCTTGCATACGGTGCATTAACATTCTTCCTTGGCGGGGATAATTTCATGATAGTATCAAGTAGGCTGAGCAAAGGTGTTGTTAAGACTCTATTGGATAAGACTATGAGTACTCTTAACCTAAGGCTCAAGTGTGGTATAGGAGTTGCATCCAATGCTAGGAGTGCAGCAATGCTTGCTACAAGGGCATTGGATATGATAAGGGAGATGCGTAAGAGCAATGTAAAGTATGATAACGTTCTTGAGTTGGTATCATAGCGAGAGGGGAGGAATGATTGATTACACTGCTTAAGAATGCAAGTATACTATATGGTAAAGAGTTGGATTACATAGGTTCTGCAGACATAGTAATAAGAGATGGACTATTCGATAGCATAATTATTGATAGAGATGCTACTACTAATAGCAATAGTAGTAGGAATGTTTGTATATACAATAATAATTGTTATCATTATTATTATGATAGCAATAGGTTCGATAGCATAGTAGACTGTGAAGGATTACTTATAATGCCATCGTTTATAAATGCTCATACTCATATAGCAGATTCCATAGCAAAGGATATAGCCTCTGAAGGTTTATCATTCAACGAGAGCATACATCCAGTATTTGGTGTTAAGAGGAGAGTATTGAATAACACTATAGAGGAGCATCTAATGCACTTCATAAAGGCAAGTGCGCTAACTATGATAAAGAATGGTATAACAACCTTCATAGACTTTAGAGAACAAGGATTAGATGGTGTAAGGCTACTCAAGGCTAGTCTAAATGGTATTAGTATCAGATGCATAGCGTTGGGTAGGGTTGAGTACTATGAGAGGGATTTAAGTGATGAGGAGTTAAGGGAGGCTGAACATGTTATAGACTATGCTGATGGTTTTGGGTTAAGTGGGGCAAATGAGTATAGTGATAATGCATTAAAGCAGCTAGCCATGATAGCAAGGACAAAGAAGAAACTATTTGGATTACATGCATGTGAGTCTGAGGAATCATACTCATACTCTTTAAGTAAGTATGGTGTGAGCGAGGTTAAGAGGATAGTTAGCCTAGTAGAACCAGACTTCCTAGTGCATATGACTAATGCTACAGATGATGATCTTATGTATGTTAAAGAGAATGGTATAGGTATAGTTGTATGCCCTAGAGCGAATGCATCGCTTGGAGTTGGTATACCAAGAGTATGGGATATGCTTAGACTAGGATGCATCGTAGCAATTGGAACAGATAATGTTATGTTGAACAAACCAGATATGTTTAGAGAGATGGAGTACATATGGAAGGTATCTAGAGCATTGAAGCATGGTGTAAATGCTAAGTATATACTAAAGATGGCTACGGTTAATGCGGCAAGGATATTTAGGCTAAGCAAGATAGGTTATATAGATAATGGTACTAGGGCTGATGCTATAATCATAGACAAGTACCATGTTGATATAGCACATATGCATAATCCATACGTTGCATTAGTGCAAAGAGCAAGTGAGTCAAGTATAAAGGGGGTAATGGTAAATGGAAATATCATCTATGGTAACATTGGTTAATA
>CAZLZM010000031.1:0-9925 GCA_964563995.1 uncultured Nitrosopumilales archaeon | reverse complement strand
GTAAGAAGGTTGCTTCAATTAATAAAGCATTAAAGAGATTAAAGAATAATGGATATAAGATAAGTAAACCTATAAAGGATGAAGATGAGTACAACTCATTTACTTATAATCAATCAGGATTTAAATTGGTAAATAGAGAGAATAGATGGTATCTATGGCTATCAAAGATTGGTTACATTAAGATTAAATTATACAGTATGGTTGATGGGATGATAAAGCAGGTTACAGTAAAGAGGAATAACAATAAATGGTATGCTATATTTACAGTAGAGGGATTGTATCCAATCTTTAAGTTTATTAATTTAAAGAATAAGATAGTAGCATTATATCTAGGTATAAAGAGCTTCATAGTAGATAGTAATAGTAATGATATAGTGGATAGACAAGAGGAACTAAATAGACTTATAAGGAGATTAAAGCTGGTACAAAGAAGAATAGCAAGAGGGGTTAAAGGATCAAATAACTACAATAAAGCTAAGAGATGGTATCAGATAATACATGAAAGAATAGCAGATAAAAGAAAGGATTTTCTACACAAGATATCTAGAATATATGCTAATAGATATGATATAATATTTGTAGAGAAGCTTAATACTAAAAGGCTGCTAGAATACAAATCATTGAATAATAATAATAGACAGAATAATAGTATATTGCATAAGCATATATCAGAATCTAGTTTCAGATCATTCATAGATATGCTTAAGGCTAAATTGCTTATATCAGTAGATCCAAAGAATACTAGTAAAGAATGCTGTATATGTAGCAATATAGTAAAGAAATCATTACAAGATAGGATACATTATTGCTATAATTGTAATATTAATAAGATAGATAGGGATTGTAATGCTTCTTTAAATATTCTGAAGAGAGGATTAGAAGAATTGAAGAATCTCAATTCTAATATCAATCTTATTAATCCTAATCTACCCATGGAGCATGGTGAATTTAAGCCTGTGGAGACTCTTACTCAAGTCTATGAGGCAGGAAGCCTCACATTTAAAAGTGGGGTAGCTCTCTCTAGATAAGAGAGTTGATAATTATGTCGTTAAAGCCAGTAATAATAAGCATGGAGGTTACTGATGAGCCAGAAGGTATAGTTATAATCCTCCAGCAATCAAAGCGTGAACAGGATAAGATAGCCGTATGGCTTAGAGACTACAAGTTTGGAGATTTAACAGTGGAAGAGGTTACAAAGTTAGTATCTGAGCAGTTGTTAAATATACTCAAACGTGCTGGTTATGAGCATAAACGTATACCCAAAGTTGGTGATAGAGTTGTATTTAAGCATGATATGGTGGATGTTAGTGCTGGAGAGGATGGAGTCATAATAGGCATAGAACCAGATAGACCATATGCATACCTTATAAAGGTAATAGATAAGGATATAGAGGTATTTGCAAGATTAGAGGACTTTGAACTAAAGATGGATTAATTAATAGTGATAAAACCTAGATTTAAATTATGTAGTATTATTACTACTGCTATGTCCCAAACCCTAGAGTTTGTTGTAAGATCGATAACAGATAATGGTAGTATCATTATGCTTACACTACAGCAAGAGATAAAGACAGAGCCTATAGATCAGGCAGAGATCTTAAGGCAGAGGATAGATAGTATAAAAGAGTTAGATGATGATACAAAAGAGGTTATGAAGAAGATAATACCAGCACTTATACCATTCCAACAGTTACAGCATGTAACATACTCTCCTATACAGATGAGCATAACAATAACTAGGAATGTTTATGAGAGGATAGGAAGCCCTAAGGTAGGGGATACCATGCTAGTTACAATATCAAAAGCATCTTGAGTAAAGATATAATTCACTTATCATTATTGATCATTATGGTTATCCATAGTGGGGGTAACAGTAGCAAGTGTATAACTACGCTATTTAAAATAGCATCAAGATACGCTCCAAGTAGGATTCTATCTTATAATATAGCACATGCTGCAATTGCTATACAGTTGATAGGCAAGAATGGTATAGTAAGTAGATCACTATTATGTAAGGAACTTGCTCTTGGTGAGGGTTCTGTTAAGACACTCATAAAGCATATGAAGATGTATGGAGTTATAATAACTAGCAGAGCAGGAACTAGGTTGAATAGCAATGGCAAGGAGATCTACAATTATATAACTCAAGCAATGCCGAGAGAGATAAGTGTTCCACAATGTAGTATTGCTATAGGCAAAGCAAACTATGCTGTTAGAGTTGATAGCAGGTATATACGTAATAGGATTGGTAAAGGTATAGAGCAGAGGGATGCTGCAGTAAAGGTAGGAGCAATAGGTACTACAACCCTAGTATATACAAGCTCAAAATTTATCATGCCAAATGTGAATTACGATGTTCTTGCTAATGAGGGTGAAGTAAGAACTATGCTACTTGAAGAGTTAGTGCCAAACGATGGTGATGTTATATTGATAGGTAGTGCAGATGATATAAAGGTAGCAGAGATTGCCACAAAATATGCAATACTTTCAACTTTATTATAAAAAAGATATAAATAAACAAACTGTAATACAAATTAAATAATGAAATAGTGATATACTATGAATATGGTAGTAATATTCTTAGATCTAACGTTTGGTCAGAGTTACATATACGGCAAAGCATTCTATAAGAATAGAATTTATCTTATAAATATTCAGTATGGTAGTAGGGAGGTTATGCTACCCTATGATGTACTTGGTTTCATAAATAGTAGAGAGGCTTTAATAGAGTTTTATAAGAACGATGGTAGTAAGGTAACGCTAAGGCATAACATTAAGGTTAGTACGAAGGATATAATAGAGATATATGATGATTGGTTAACAGCTGAGTTAGCAAAGGATCTACCAGTAGAGATGCGTATAATGTTTTAATTCTGCTAATAGTTATTAGTTAATACTTCAAATACACTAATCATTATTTTATTTTAACTAAAACTATTCATAACCAAAGAAATGTATATAGAATAAATAACTCAACCATTGTATAGTATTCATGATATATATAGATGAGGAGAAGGTGTACAGTGTAATAAGGCAAAGGAGACCAAAGGCAGTAGCATTCAATGCACCAGAGGCATTGCTGAACAAGGTATCTCTTCTTGCGGATAAAGTTAACAGTGAATTTGGAATAGATGCTTACATTATAGCAGATCCATGCTATGGTTCTTGTGATGTAAATACTAATGCATTGAAGCAATTGAATGCAGATATACTATTCCATGTAGGTCATGGTATAGCATTTGGGGAGTTGGGCAAGAATATTATAATGGTTGATGCTTATGATGACATAGGATTCGATTCAGTTACAAGGAAGTGCATAAGTATCCTTAGGGAGAGAGGTATAAGGCATGTAGGGTTAGTTACTAATAGTCAGCATAAACATCAGGTTCTTAATGTAAAATCACTACTGGAGAACAATGGGATTAGTGTTACAGTAGGTAGTGGTAAGGGTCAACTCATGGATGCACAAGTATTTGGTTGTGAGTTTTATCCAGCATTCAATATCAAGGATAATGTTGAAGCTTTCTTATTCTTAGGACAGAGTATGTTCCATGCTGTAGGCGTAGTATTATCAACAGGTAAATTGACTCTAATGCTTGATCCATACTACGACGAGGTTAAGGAGGTTAATGGCTATGCTGAGAGACTTAGAAGGAGAGCTATAATTGCAGTATACAAGGCATTGGATGCTGAGAGGATAGGCATAATAGTAGGCCTTAAGGAAGGTCAACTCATGCTTAATAGAGTTAAAGATATCAAGCATAGGCTTGAGAAGCATGGTAGGCATGTTAGGCTTATAGCATTAACAGAGGTTACTGATGAGAGGCTAAGAGTATTTAATGATATAGATGTGTTTATACAAGTAGCATGTCCAAGGTTATCTATAGACGATGAGTTCTCAAAACCATTGCTATCTATCCCTCAAGCATATGCTATGTTAAGTATGCTAGATAGGAAGAAGAGCAGCGATAGTAATGATGTAGATATCAACTCGTTCCTTATGTTACCTCACTGGCTTTAATAGTTTAGTTTATTATATGGTATAATATTTTTTAGTATATAGATATATCTATTGAATTGGGATAGATTATTATGAAGAGAAGCGCTAAGGTCGTGTTGCCTGGTGATGAGATAGCAACTATAGAAGAGTTCTCATCCTCCAATCATACCTATGAGTATGATGGTTCTATAAGATCTACAAGTATAGGTAAAGTTATATACGATATAAAGAGCAGGATTGTGAAAGTTAATGTAATTAAGAGTGTTCAAGTACCAAATAAAGGTGATTATATAATAGGCTTTGTACACTCTCTTGTTACAAATATAGCTAGTATTAGAGTGCTATGCATAAACAGCATTAAGAGCGATGCTAGATTCGATGCTTTATACATAAGTAGAGGTAAGATAAAAGCACATAGTATGTTTAGAATAGGAGATATAGTTAGAGCAAGGGTGGTAAGCCTACTCAATGGTTATATATATATTACTTTTAAGGATGATAACTTAGGAGTAATATATACAAGGTGTAGTGGATGTGGCGGAGAGGTGGTTAAGATAAGTAATGAAGAGGTTAAGTGTATAGAGTGTAATCTGATATCTACAAGGAAGTTAGCAAGTGATTATGGTGAAATAAATGTACTTGCATTATGCTAGTATGCTATAAGGTGAGTAAGGATAGATGATAATAAATAATATCTTCTAATAGATCTTTTTGATTATGGGTGGGATGCTAAAGGTTACATTCCAAGGGGAGAGGGGTGCATACAGTGAGCTTGCAGCGTTACAGTACTTTAAGACTAACGAGATCTTACTGGTTCCGAGGCGTACATTAGCAGATGTATTATACTCTGTTGAGAGTAACGATGCTAATTATGCTGTAGTGCCTATAGAGAACTCCATAGAGGGTAGTGTAAATGAGACCTATGATCTACTGATGAGCACTGATCTTAACATATGTGGTGAGATCTATCTAAGGATAGTACATTGCTTAATAGGCTACGATAATACCAGTATAGAGGATATAAAGTATGTATACTCTCATCCACAAGCATTAGGGCAGTGTAGAGAGTTCATAAAGCGATATGGGTTTGAACCTATACCTTACTACGATACAGCTGGTAGTGTAAAGATGCTAAAGGAGAAGAGGTTAGAGAAGAGTGCAGCGATAGCAAGTAAACTTGCAGCTGATGTATATGGTATGAGAGTTATACTTGAGGGTATAGAGGATAACAAGTACAACTATACTAGGTTTCTAGTGCTTACGCGTAACTATAATAGTAAAGTTACTGGGAATGATAAAACATCTATAATATTCATAGCAAGACATGTTGCAGGATCTCTATGTAGTGTATTGGAAGAGTTTGCTGTAAGGGGTATAAACCTTACAATGATAGTATCAAGACCATTGAAGGATAGACCATGGGAGTACTCATTCTATTTAGACTTTGAGGGACATATGCTTGATAAGAATGTAAAAGAGTGTTTAGATATGATTAAAAACAAGGTAGTATTCTTAAAGGTATTAGGTTCTTATCCTAAGGCATCATCAATGTATACTTAAAATGATATATCTAATGTATACAGAACCTTGTTTTCAAGATCGAACATCCTTATTAGATGGTTATTTGTATCAGCTATGTAAAGTGTACTAGTATTATCAAACAACTTAACATCACTAGGCTCATATAACATTAGGGTACATACATCATCTAATTTGCATTCTGTTGCATTAGATCTATCTATGAGTGTACTAACCTCTCTCCTTGTAAGATCTATAATCCTAATAGCATGATTGTATGTATCAGCAACGTATACTGTATTCCCATGAGCGTCTACACCTAATGGATGCTGTAGCAGTGCATCATCAACATTACCATCTTTATGTCCAAATACAAACAGATCCTTGCCTACAATGGTCTTAACATACCTCTTATCAAGATCTATAACCCTTATAGAGGAACTCTCACTATCAGCAACGTACAGTTTGTTACCATCTATAGATAACCCACTTGGTTGTGCAAACTCTGCACCCTCTAAACTCGAATCAAGCAAACCCTCATACCCACTACCAGCAAAGGGTCTTACCATTGATTCATCTAGATAGTAAGCCCAGATCTGATGTAACCCAGCCATTGCTATTAACAACGTCTTATCATCTTTTATAGCAACATCCCATGGTGAGTTTAGAGATACTGCTAGAGCATAACCTCCCTTACTATAGTAGCCTTGTCTTCCATTACCTGCTATAGTCTTAACATACCTCTTATCAAGATCTATAACCCTTAATGCATGGTTCTCAGTATCAGCAACGTATATCTTGCTAGAATCCATGCTCCATGCAATACCTTGTGGTCTGAAGAACTTTGCCTCATCAAATGAACCATCATATAAACCCTTGCTGCTAGAGCCTATCTTGTAAACTACTCTTCCATCTTCTACTCTAACTACAAGAATTCTGTTATTATTTGAGTCACTTATGGCAATATACTTACCATCTGGATCAAAGGATATCTTACCAGGGAACGATAACTTATTATTAAATTTAAATTTATATTCTTCTCTTCTTACAATTACTATAGGTTCTTTTGCAATTCTATCTGAGTATCTAGTAAGGAGTACATCGATAACATCATCTATCAACTCATACTGTCCTTCCCCTGCACGCTTGTAGACTACATTACCAGATGGATCTATTATAACTATTGTAGGCCATGCATTAACATTGTAAGCACGCCATATACTCATATTCTCATCAACTATTACAGGATGCTCAATCTCATAGCGCATTATTGCTTGCTCTATATTTTTAGCATCTTGCTCATTGTAGAACTTTGCTGAATGCACGCCTATGAATACTACAGGTTTATCTTTGTATTTATTCTCTAACTTTGTTAACTCTGTTATCATATGCATACAATTTATGCAACAGTATGTCCAGAAGTCTAGAACCACTATATGTCCTTTAAGCTTTGAGAGAGATAATGGTTCTTTGGTATTGAGCCATTTAAAATGTGCGGGAAACTCCTTTGCTTTGCTTAACTCCATGTTATAGGGTAGAGTATAATCATTATTTAATCTTTATAATGAATTTAACTTATTGCTATTTAACAAAAATCCTCTCAAACTCGTCTTGAGCCTCAATAACACTAGTAGGTCTTGGAGGGCTCTTAAAGCCATATGCACTAATCGTATCGGCAAGATTGGCATCTTTAACATCCATAGCGTACTTTACGGCCCTTATAACATCCAGTAGTACATTGCATGCATTTGATGCATCATTGCTCCTCATAGTAATATCTATCTTTATGGGTGAGCCCATGAAGCCTTCTGAATATATCCAATAATAACTTACTCTTTCTCCATTAAGGAACTCTGCATACTCTGTTGTTCCAGCAGCGAGATTGAACCCATAAGGCAGTTCAGTGTTTATACTTGATGTCTTTATGCTCCTCTTCTTTGCTCTAATATGCTCTTGTAAGGTATTCCTTGTATCACTGCTACCCCCAACATCCAACTGGTATGAGTCCTTAACCACTAACCCCCTCTTATGCATCAACCTAAGTATCATCCTATGGAATACAGTGCCTCCAAATTGGCTCATGAGATCATCACCAACTAGTATTAAACCGATATGCTTAAACCTCTTGCTTATATCTGTATTTGAAGCCAAGGTTGTTGGAGTTGCATTTATGAAGCTTGAATTACATGCTATGGAACACTCTGCATATGCATAGGAAGATCTATCCATTGATGATGAGATAAGATTAACTACTACATCTGGTCTACCATCCTTAAGCACGCTTAATAACTCATCCTTGCTTACAGATATAACATTATTATTCCAGTATGAAGGGAGTTGATCCATTAACATACCAGCATTGATCTTTATGCTACTATTATTGCATGTAACTGACTTACCCACTTTATCTGCGTCTACATCGAATATACTAACTATCTTTATATCATTTAAAGAGTAACCTCCAACCTTATCATGCCATATACCCAAGTTATTACTCTTCTTCTTATCATAATTCCTATAATACTCTAATCCTCTGATAAGCGTATTTGTAACATTACCAAAGCCTACTATGCTTACTCTTATCTCTCCCATTGTATTTAGTGTTATAATAGGGCTTTTAATATCTATCTATGAGAATAATTTGTTTTGGCTAAAAAACTTAAATATTACCATATAGTTAATAATAATATGGCAAAGAAGAAGGGTAAGAAAGAAGAAGAAAAGAAGCAGCAAGAGGGACATGGAGCGCAGCAAGCAGAGCAGAAAAAGTAAATCATTATTAATCAATTAATGCATTAGTTATCTACTAGAATATAAAAATTAAATAGTATTTAGGGAATATCATTAGTAATTTTCTATTTTCTTCTACTATATATCAGTACATTAAGAATATAAATATTTTGTTATTCAATTACATTACGTTAACATCATGAGGCATACTTTCTATATATCCAGCCATTGTCATCTTTATGAATTCAGCATTTCTATGTAACTCATCTATGTTCCTTGCACCACAGTAACTGAAGCCTGACCTTAAACCTCCTAGCAGATGTCTTACTATCTCTACAACACTACCTTTGTACTCTACCAACGCCTCAACACCCTCTGGTACATAATCGTTTAGGTCATCATCTATATTGAGCGTACCTTCCTCTCTCATCTTTCTACCTAGAGAGGCATAAAAAGAGGCCATACCTCTGTATATCTTGTACTTCTTGCCGTTCTTTGTTATGCTTACTCCAGGACTCTCATCTGTTCCTGCTAATAGACTACCTATCATTACAGTATGTGCACCAGCAGCAAGGGCCTTGGTTATATCACCAGAGTTCCTTATACCTCCATCAGCTATTATAGGTACATCGTAATCCTTAGCAACCTTTGCACACTCCATTATAGCTGTTAATTGAGGAACACCAGAACCAGTAACTATCCTTGTTATACATATAGAGCCAGAGCCTACTCCAACCTTCACAGCATCTACACCCGCATCTATAAGATCCTTTGTACCTTGAGCAGTAGCAACATTACCGGCTATAAGCTCACAGTCTGGGAATGCTTTCTTTATACTCTTTATTGCATTTAGAGCGTTCTCACTATGTCCATGTGCTATATCTATTACTATTACATCTGCCCCTGCATCAAGCAGTTTATCTGTCCTCTCCATGAAATCACCCTTAACACCAACTGCTGCACCAACAAGTAATCTGCCCTTCTTATCCTTTGCTGCCAAAGGGTACTGATCCATCTTCATTATATCCTTTGCGGTTATCAATCCCCTCACTCTATTATGCTCATCTACAAGGGGTAACTTCTCTATCCTATACTTATGTAGCATCTCCTTAGCCTCATCTATGCTTATGCCATACCTAGCAGTTATGACATGCCTAGTCATAACATCGTATATCCTCTTACTCATATCGTTCTCAAACATTATATCTCTCCTAGTTAGTATACCTACCAATCTGTTATCGTCATCTGTTACCAGTAACCCCGATATATTGTACTCATTCATCTTGCTAACTGCATCGTAAAGATACTGCTCTTGCTTAACTGTGTAAGGTTGCTCTATTATTATATTCTCTGCTCTCTTAACCTTCTTGACCTCATTAACCTGCTGTTCTATGCTCATAAACCTATGGATTATTCCTATTCCACCCTCTCTGGCTATTGCTATAGCCATATTTGACTCAGTTACAGTATCCATGTTTGCACTTACAATAGGTATGTTGATACTTATTCTCCTTGATAATTTTGTCTTTAGACTAACATGTGATCTAGAGATTACAGAAGACCGCTTTGGTACCAGCAACACGTCATCGAATGTTAACCCTTCCCTTATCTCCAACTATCTAATCCCTTCACTTCTAGCATTGAATAGTATTATAAGTATTACTCTGAAGTATAGCA
>CAZLZM010000030.1:0-10051 GCA_964563995.1 uncultured Nitrosopumilales archaeon | reverse complement strand
TCTGTTAACCTCTCTCTTGCATATTTGGCATATATGGGTCGAAGACATAAATAAACGTAAATAGTTAATTAAATATAAAATATTTATTATATATTATTATCGTAATTGATGAATGACTTATTTCTCTTAGAGTAATCTATAGCTGCTTTCACAAATGCTAGAAATGATTCCTCTGGCTTACCTGGTCTACTAGTAAACTCTGCATGGTATTGCACAGCAAAATAGAATCTGTTTTTAGGTATCTCTAATATCTCCATCCTTCTTGCATCATCGCTCCAGCCAGAGAAGATCATTCCGTTCTTCTCAAGCATGTCCTTGTACTCTGTATTCAGTTCATACCTGTGTCTATGCCTCTTGTATATCTTTGTCTTATTATTGTATACCTTGTATGCTAATGTATCACTCTTAACATCTATCTCATGCAGACCTAACCTCATAGTACCTCCCATCTTGTCTATACCTCTCTGCTCAGGCAAGAGATGAACCACTGGGTGATTTGTATTCTCATCTATCTCTGTAGAGTTAGCATTATCAAGCATACATACATATCTAGCAAATGCAACTATTGCTAGTTGGAATCCAAAGCATATACCCAAGTATGGTATATCTTTAACCCTAGCATAATCTGCTACCCTGATTATCCCCTCGCTTCCTCTTTTGCCAAAACCCCCTGGTACTAATATACCATCAAAGTAATCTAATATCTTAAGGGGGT
Source organism: uncultured Nitrosopumilales archaeon (assembly GCA_964563995.1). Taxonomy (GTDB): domain Archaea; phylum Thermoproteota; class Nitrososphaeria; order Nitrososphaerales; family Nitrosocaldaceae; genus JBBIQH01. The sequence goes on along the minus strand of CAZLZM010000030.1, from coordinate 9,336 downwards.
TTCCATCAGATGAATAGTATTCGATGGATTCATTAGATAACAATGCCTCATTAGATAATAGTAGATTATTTGTACTATTAGAATATAGACGTTCTCTGTTTGATTTATTAGTATTATAAGCATTTATTACCGCCTTAAAATGGTGCATTAGTACCTTAGCATAGTATGGATCGTCTTCATGCTCAAATATCTCAGAGTCTATATGGTGTATTCTTACTCTATAGCCAAGATTTGCACCTGCATGGTTCAATGCATGATTAACACTAACATAGCTATCAGCTAACTTAACATACTTACCTACCATGGCTATATTTATCTCACCCTTTAAGTTCCTATAAGAGTCTACTATACTTCTCCAACTGTTCCATAGTGGTGTATTGATCTCTTTATTATAAAGTTTCAACTTCTCTTTGATTATAGAAACCAAGTCTTGCTTTGCTAAGACTTCTGGTACCTCATATATATATTCTACATCATGACATGATATAACATCTTGCACTCTTACATTTGTAAATAATGCTATCTTTCTCTTAACATCACCATCAAGCATAACCTTGCTCCTTACAGCAATAATATCCGGCTGTATACCTATCCTCCTTAACTCTTGAACACTATGCTGTGTAGGCTTGGTCTTAACCTCTCCTACAACATCTAGTATAGGGGCTAGTGTAACATGCACGAATAGAACGTTATCGTTACCCTCTTCAAGCCACATCTGCCTCATTGCCTCAAGGAATGGCAGACTCTCTATATCTCCAACTGTTCCTCCACACTCTACAACTAGTATATCAAGATTGTATCTACTTGCTAGTTCTCTTATCCTATACTTTATCTCGTCTGTAACATGAGGTATTATCTGAACGCATTGGCCAAGGTAATCTCCCCTCCTCTCCTTTTCTATAACACTGGAGAATACTTTGCCTGTTGTAAGGTTATGATCCTTGCTTAAGTTAACATCCAGAAATCTCTCATATGCCCCAATATCCATATCACACTCTCCTCCATCATCTGTCACAAAGACTTCTCCATGCATGAGTGGGTTCATAGTTCCAGCATCAACATTCAAGTATGGGTCTATCTTCATGCATGATACATTATAATTTGAGAGCTGTAGTAGTTTTGCTATAGATGCAGTTATTACACCTTTACCTAAGCCAGACATCACTCCCCCTGTGACGAATATATATTTACTCTTATGCATAATCATGCAATATCAAAGCCATTTTTATTCATTTTTATTTAATAGCTTTTGTTTATTTTGTTTACAATGTTGGATGAATCAATTACTACTTTAAATAATGATAGTATTGTTAGTTATAGTCTAGTCTCTTCCTTCATCTCTCTAGCCAGTTCTTTTACAGAATTAATAAGAGTGTCCCTACTATTGCTATTATGCTCTATTGTACTAATGAATGCACTTCCAACAACAACAGCATCTGCTCCAGCATTGAGCATAAGTCTAACATGCTCTCTCTTACTAACACCAAAACCAACAGCAAGAGGTATCTTGCCTAACGTTGAACCTTTAACTCTCCTTATTGCATCTATGGTGTACTCCTCAAACCTATCTCTTACTCCAGTTGTACCATATACAGATACCAAGTAAAGGAAGCCCTTGCTTATCTTGGTTAGTATATCAAGCCTAGAGGCACTTGTGTTAGGTGTTGCTAGGAATATTGTATCAATACCATACCTTGATGCATTATCAACTAGACTAGAGGCCTCCTCGTATATTAGATCTGGTACTATTATACCATCTATTGAATTAGACTTTACATCTTCAAGGAAGTTGCTAACACCACGCCTATATATTATATTATAGTATGTCATTACTATCAAAGGTACATCCTTACCTATTCTCTTACATTCATCATTCACAATGCTTGCAATCTTTAATGCCTTCAATGGTGTGATACCTTTATGTAATGCTGCATATGATGCTCTCTGTATTATAGGACCATCAGCTATTGGATCAGAGAATGGTATACCCATCTCAAGCATGTCTACCCCTCCATCTACCATTGCAACTGCCACATCAATACTAGTCTCATAATCTGGATACCCTGCAACCATATAACCTATCAATGCATGCTCCTTCTTATTTGCAAGTTCAATGAACTTAGCATCTATCCTGTTCATTTAGCTACACCAATCACTCTATTACTATCTTCTTATTAGTTCTTATTACTACTAATATCATTCATTCATCTCTTGCATATACTTCTGTACTACCTCAACATCCTTATCTCCCCTACCAGATAATGTAACCACTATATTTGCATCTTGACCATAATCCTTTGCTATACTCATAGCATATGCTAATGCATGAGAAGGCTCCAATGCTGGTATTATACCTTCATACCTTGCTAGCTTGATGAATGCATCTATAGCCTGATCATCTGTAACACTAACATACTTTACTCTATTAACACTCTTTAAGAACGCATGCTCTGGACCAACTGCAGGATAATCCAATCCAGCAGATATACTATGTGTATCCATTACCTGCCCATGCTCATCCTGAAGCAAGAATGTTAACATACCATGCAATACCCCTTCTGAACCAGCAACCAATGATGCTGCATGTTTATTACTTTCTATACCCTTGCCTCCAGCCTCAACACCATAGAGATCAACCTTGCTATCTAAGAACTCATAGAATGTACCCATAGCATTGCTACCTCCACCAACACATGCAACTATGGCATCAGGCATACCACCTATGGCATTTATACACTGTTTCCTTATCTCCTTCCCTATTATACTCTGAAAGTCCCTAACTATCATAGGATATGGGTGAGGTCCAACTACAGAACCTAAAAGGTAGTATGTATCTTTGACATTTGTTATCCAGTCCCTTAGAGCCTCGTTTATTGCATCCTTCAGTGTCTGAGAACCAGAGTCTACTGCACGTACCTCTGCACCAAGCAACCTCATCCTAAACACGTTAAGCCTCTGTCTATCAACATCCTTTGCACCCATGTATATCTCACACTTTAAACCCAATGCTGCACATGCCATAGCAGTAGCAACGCCATGCTGTCCTGCCCCTGTCTCAGCTATAACCCTTCTTTTGCCCATGCGCCTTGCTAGCAGTGCTTGACCTATTGTGTTGTTTATCTTATGTGCCCCTCCATGCAGTAGATCCTCTCTCTTTAGATATATCCTTGCTCCTCCTATAGCCTCACTTATGTTCTTTGCATAGTATAATTGTGTAGGCCTACCAGCAAAATGCCTTAAATAGTAATCTAACTCTTTCTTAAACTCGCTATCTTCCTTAGCCTCTAAATAAGCATATTCAAGCTCTTCTAATGCTGGTATAAGAGTCTCTGGGACAAACCTACCACCATACTTGCCATACTTACCATCTATAGGGTTATGCTTTAGCCTCATAGCATAACAAGTTCTCTAACCTTGCTTTTAATGTTATCACTACTCATTATTGCTGTTCCTATAAGTAATGCATCTACGTTGAACCTCTTAAGGTAGAGTACATGCTCCTTGCTTGTTATCCCGCTCTCACTGATTATATACTTAGTACCCTTCTTCTTACCATCTAAGAGAGAGACAAGCCTTACAGTAGTGTTTAGATCTATCTGCATAGTATTAAGGTCTCTATTATTTATACCTATGATATCTGCATTGCTTCTTAACGCATCATCAAACTCATGCTCATCATGCACCTCTAGTATCACCTCTAATCCATACAAGTGAGCCTTATCTATCATGTAATCTAATGTATACTCTATTAACCCCTTGCTGAATACTGAGTAGATTAAGAGTATAGCATCAGCACCAGCATGATATGCTGCCTCTATCTGCTTCTCACTTACAATTATATCCTTCATTAACAATGGCATATCACTAACTATCCTAGCATTCAATAGGTTATCTAATGAGCCATCGAAGTAGTTAGGCTGTGTAAGTATAGATAATGCTGTTGCACCTCCATCAATCATCTCTTTAACTATGTGGTGTAAATTATATTGAGATGGGTCCCTTAACTTTCCCATGCTTGGAGATGCAAACTTTACCTCTGCTATTATTGCATTGATACCCTTACTCTTGCATGATGTTATTGCTTCCTTTAAACTCCTTCTCTTATGATGGATATGAAAGCTTATATCATATGCATGAGAATCAACTGCTCTCTTTGCAGCATATACCAACTCTGCTAGATACTCTTTACCATTACCATCTATATTCATATCATTTACACCTAATTTACATTGCTAACATTGAGGATCAATTTAGTCTGTACATATCTTCTAACTCCCTTAATCTATCTATGTTACCACACATTGCTATTAGATCTCTTAACTTACAATATGCTTTACCACTCCTTACAGCACTTCTTGCACTATCAATAGCATCACTGAATCTATCTGCTTTATTTCCTATTATTAATGCTGCAGAGGCATTCAACACTGCTATATCTTCAACTGCATTTTTAGCATTACCATTAATAACATCTAGGAATATCTTTACTACATCATCTCTGCTATTTACACTAAGATCCTTTATGCTAGCATATTCAAGTCCTATGCTCTTAGGATCAAGATCATACTCCTTAACCTCATAGTCTTTAACATATACAACCTTGTTTATACATGTGTTTGATAATTCATCCATACCATCTATTGCATGGAATACCATAACCTCTTCTCTTAAATCCTTTAGAATTTGTGCTATCTTTTTTAGTAATGTAGGGGATGATACACCTACTATCTGTGCATTGATGTTAACTGGGTTAGATAGTGGACCTACTAGGTTAAATACGGTCCTTATACCAAGTTCCTTTCTAATGCTAGCAATCCTCTTCATTATGGGATGAAACTTTGGTGCAAACAGGAACCCTATACCTATACCCTCTATACATTCTTTAATCTTTCCTGCATCTGTATCAAGATTGTAACCAAGGTACTCGAGCAGATCAGCGCTCCCCATTACACTTGAGACTGCTCTATTACCATGCTTTGCTACATAAACATCGCATGCCGATGCTATAAATGCAGCAGCAGTACTAACATTGAATGTCTTTACATTATCTCCTCCAGTACCGCATGTATCTATAACCCTAGAACTCGTATTAACATGTATCTTTACTGCATTCTCAAGCATAAAATCTAGTACTGCCCTTAACTCTTCAATACTCTCGCCTTTCATACTTAATGCTGTTAGGAACGCAGCCTTCAAGATATCACTTATATTATCATCTAAAAATAATGCCTTGATAGATGCTTTAGCCTCATCATAATTTAGATCTTGCATACCAATAAGCCTCTTAAGCATGCGTTTAATGTTGATGATACTGTTATATTCCTCACTATTATTATTCTTATTCTTTTCTTCTTTTGTTATTATAACTATCACCTCTTAATATAGCTAAGGAAGTTAATTATTATTCTATTTCCATCATCTGTTAGCACAGACTCTGGATGGAACTGCACACCAAACAATGGGTACCTTTTATGCATAATACCCATAACCTCCTTATCATCTAGTGCATATGCAGTAACCTCTAAGCATGTAGGTATGCTATTTGGCTCTGCGACAAGCGAATGATATCTGGTAGCCCTGAAGGGATTGTTTAAACCAGCAAGTATACCATTGTTGTTATGCTTTATCATGCTAGTCTTACCGTGCCTTGGTCTCTTTGCTCTAACAACTTTGCCACCAAAGAGGTGTACTATACCTTGATGTCCAAGACATACCCCAAGTATAGGTACCTTATCGTACATGTTTGTTATTATATCTGCTGATACGCCAAAGTCCCTTTTATTTGCTGGATGTCCTGGACCAGGAGATATAACTATAGCATCTGCATCCAATGCTACTATCTCACCTAAGGTTATCCTATCATTCCTGAATACCATTGGATCTATACTTATCCTTGTCTCTCCCTCTACCACAGTTGCTATCTGCTGTGCTAAATTGTATGTGAATGAGTCGTAGTTATCAATTATTACTATCCTCATATCCATTTACTCTCCTTAATGCTTCTAATAATGCATTGGCCTTATGCTCAGTCTCCAACCACTCATTCTCTGGCTTTGAATCTGCTACTATACCTGCGCCTGTCTGTATGTAGGCATCATTACCATTTATGAACATGGATCTTATGGCAATAGCAAAGTCACAGTTACCATTGAATGAGAAGTAACCTACTGCTCCAGCGTATGGACCTCTTGCTGTAGGCTCTAACTCATCTATTATCTCCATGGCTCTAACCTTTGGTGCACCAGTAACAGTTCCAGCAGGGAATACTGCTCTTAATGCTTCATAGGAATCACAATCATTCCTTAGTGTTCCAACAACATGTGATACTATATGTTGTACATGGCTGAATACCTTTACGCTCATGAAATCAATAACCTTAACGCTTCCCCACTTACACACTCTCCCTATATCGTTCCTTGCTAGATCAACTAGCATCGTATGCTCTGCTATCTCCTTCTCATCATTAAGTAGTTCTTCTCTTAACCTTGCATTAACTATAGGATCGTTTGTAACCTTCCTTGTGCCTGCTATGGGGAATGTCTCTACAGTGTAATTATTAACCCTAACTAGCATCTCTGGGCTAGAACCTATTATGTACCTATCGTAACTATTGCTGCCCATATGAAGGTAGTACATGTATGGCGAGGGATTAATATCTCTTAGCATTGAGTAGAATGCTAGTGGGTTACCCTTTACACTTAGATCAAGCCTATTAGATAGCACAACCTGATATATATCGCCAGAGAGTATGTACTCTTTGGCCTTATCAATCATGCTAAAGAACTCATCCTTTTCTATACTACTCCTAGGTTCACTGCTTGAGAAGTCGTAATAATAGCTATTACCATTACTATTTGTGTTATTACTGTAATCTATACTATCGTATGCCTCTAGTCTATCTATAATATCATTATCATCACCAAGGTAATATACCATTGCATTACTATGATCATATATTATGTTATTAGCATACAGACAGAACTCAATGTATGGATAATCCTTTAACAGCTTTCTATCAAGCCTCTCCCAGTACCTTACTGAATCATAGCATACATAGCCTACAGCACCACCAACATACCTAAATCTATGATCACTTATCTTTGGCATTACACTACGCATATATGTTAAAGGATCTACCTCATCAATGCTATACGATTCTCTTCTACCATCTACAAATGTAGCATAAACCCTCTTATCATCAGAGCATATAATTGCATATGGGTCAAAGCCTATTATAGATATCTCACTCATCTCCTTAGGACCAGTAAGTGACTCTAAGATGAAGGTCTTTTTACCATACTCTCTATCTATATGTTTGAATAACTCAAAAGGGGTTAATCTGATATTTAACTTACTAACTTTTATCTTATCTGTTACTCCAAAGGTATCCACCCATGTAAATTATTATAATACCTAAATTATAAAAACGTTACTTATAGAACAACTTATAACTATAGTAAATCGAAATATGGATATTTTATTAAAATAAATTAAAATCCTACCGTTTATTTATTTATCTTTATGATTTGTTAAGCTTACTTATCAATACATCTGCCATGTGCTCATAATACTCATGCTTCCCTTGCATAACATCATGCTCTATCTTGCTATAGGCATTATTTATCTCGTCACCTTTACCTGTCAGCATCATATCTGCTATATTAAAGAGTATGTTATTCTCCTTAAATATATGTTGTTGCATGAGCATTATATACTCCTCTATACACTGTAGTATATCATTGATACTAGACCGCCCTTGTTTGTAACCTTCTATACTACTTTCTATTCTATCTATAATCTCTCTTGCCTGTTTATGCTCTCTAATCATAACTGCTATAGGTCCTTCGTCCTTTGGCATGCCTACATTATTTAATGCAGGAAATAGTACATGCTCTTCCTTTTCATGATGACATCTATCCGTAAAGTTCTTGGCAAAATCAACTGTATCATTTATTATATCTAGAAGATTGGCATTAAGAGCATTGTTATTGCCTCTGTTATGTTCTTTGAGCAGAGTTCTCAATATATCCATTGCATTTATGACCTTTAATATGATCTCATGGTCCCTTCTTAGATCTCTAGTTGGAGTTACAAGCATAGGTATGCTATTAGCAAGGGTCTTAATATTGTTGCTGTAATGTATACTCTACCATCTAAGATGTTTAAGAATAATCAATAAAATTATATAAATAAAGGTTTATCTTATGATACCAAGGCTTTGTATTGGCTATGCTATACAATTATTCTATCCAAAAGTAAAGTTTAAATATCCCTACCCTCTATAAATAGGTTAGATATAAGATTTATGGTGAATAGTATGGTTGTAGATAGAACATTGTTATCAGATAAATGTCCAAGATGTGGTAAAGGTCCATTGATCACAGATAACTCAACCGGTGAGATATCTTGTAGTAACTGTGGTTTCGTTGTAGGTGAAAGGATAGAGGAACTAGGACCTGAGTGGAGAGCATTCAGTAAAGAAGAGCATGAGGATAGAAGTAGAACAGGTATCCCAACGTCCTTAGCAATGCATGATATGGGTTTATCAACAACTATAAGCCCTCTCGATAAGGATGCATCGGGCAAACCATTGTCACCATATGTTAGAAGCACGATAGAGAGATTAAGGACTTGGGACTCAAGGAGCCAAGTACATGAGCCTTTGGATAGGAACTTCAGACAAGCCTTCAGTGAGTTGGATAGACTAAAAGACAAGTTAGCAGTTGGTGCCAATGTAATAGAGAAGGCAGCATACATATATAGAAAGGCATTAGAGAAGGGCTTAGTTAGAGGTAGAAGTATATCTGCATTGGTTGCTGCGGCATTGTATGCAGCATGTAGAGATACCGAGACTCCAAGAACACTTAAGGATATAGCAAGTGCAAGCAACATAAAGAAGAAGGATATAGCAAGATGCTATAGGTTACTTATAAGGGAGTTGGATCTACAGATGCCAGTTGTAGATCCCATAAAGTGCGTATCTAGAATAGCAAGCAAGGCAGGATTGAGTGAGAAAACAAAGAGGGTAGCAATAGATATACTTAAGAAGGCTGAGGAGGCAAAGATCTCTGCAGGTAAGGATCCTATGGGATTGGCTGCTGCAGCATTGTATGTTGCTTGTGTAATTAATGGAGAGAATAAAACACAGAAGGATGTTGCAGAGGCCGCAGGAGTAACAGAGGTTACTATAAGGAATAGGTATAAAGGCTTGAAGACAGCTCTAAAGCTGTAAAAGTAAAGTTATCAACGAACGAAAACCTCGCCTTTTAAGGCGGGGATGATACTATCATCAATACGAACAATTTATTTAAATACTGTATAAAATAAGAATAATAA
>CAZLZM010000029.1:0-10334 GCA_964563995.1 uncultured Nitrosopumilales archaeon | reverse complement strand
GATGAGAATTTAAACTATCACAATTCATGCTAGAGTTAAAACCGTAGCTTTCTTGAGTTCCTGTAAAGAACAAACCTTTAACATCCAAAAAGCTCTCAAGAGATACTCAAAGAGAAAAGAAGAGTGAAAGACATATGCCACAAGGCGGCTAAGAAGATCGTAGAAAACGCTCAGAAACAACTTCTGCATAGTCATGGAGAATTTAAATGGAATGAGGAAGCGGATAAACTACTGCAAAAAGAAGGATTCACAGCCTGCCCTCTAGAAGGCTACAATCCTACATCGAATATAAAGCAAAGTCTTAGAAGCTTACCAGTCATATATGTTGAGCCAAATGGACTTCGAGCCATGCCCAATATGTGAAGAAAAGCTGGCTACGAATAGGCATCGACATCTAAAATGTAGAAGATGTGGCTACGAAAACAATAGAGACATAATAGTAGCCTGCTTAAATCTTCTGAAACGCAACATAAGATGTGGGGTTCCCATTGACCAAGCAAGCCATCATGAAGTCTTCAAGGCTGGGGTGGAACGGATAGTTATAAAAGTTAACTATCTGACAACAGTATTAGCTATTAGCTATATCTGGCAATACAAATGGCCTAACGTAAGAAAGAATAGATTTAAATATCTATCATCTAAATCATCTTGAAGAAGAGTTGGTTACAGATAACAAAGGCATAATATCTTTCATCAGACTCTACACAGAGGATTTAGGGATATTCAGGATAAAACCATTAGAGGGGCAAGTACCAGACTTTAGAGCAGGTCAGTTCGTTACCTTAGGATTGCCAGTTAAGAGTGAAGGGGGTAAGATAGTTAGGAGGGCATATTCTATAGCCTCTCCACCAGAGCAGAAGAAGTACTTCGAACTATACATAAGATGGGTTAGGAAACCTGTGCCTGGAAGGTTTACAACAGAGCTCTTTGATAGGAAAGAAGGCGATGAGATACTCTGGCTTAAACCTACAGGACCGTTTGGGTTAGTTGATCAATGGCCTAATGGAAGGAAGGAAGAGAGGAGGATAGTTATGATAGGAGGAGGTACAGGACTTGCACCTTTCATAAGCATGACCCTACATCTGAAGCATAATAGAGATGGAAGAGAGATAGTAGTGTTACATGGTGCAAGTTATGTTACAGAACTAGGATACAAGGAACTGCTAACACAACTAGAAGAGGAGAGTATAGATGGCAAGGATAGTAGGTGGAGGTTCAAGTATAGGGCTAGCATAAGTAGACCAAATGAGTTCATAAATAGAAGTTGGGGAGGTCATAAAGGTAGGGTTGAGACTTTCTTAAAGGTAGATCCACAGACTGGTAAATCACCATTAGAAGAGCTCGTTGGAGAGAAGATAACACCTGAGAATACAATGTTCTATGTATGTGGTTGGCAGGGTACAGTTGATGGTGTATTGCAGTACTTAAAGCCTTTAGGCTTCATAGAGGAGAAAGAGAAGAACAAGAGACCAGATAAGACATTCGATGTAAGGTATGAATCTTATGGCTGATCCTATACTAAGAAGGTAATAGCAGAACTGATAATAACCGTAAAATTTTTAATTTGATTCTATCCTATAATATTTAGGGTGAGCTAAATGGCAGCACCCATGATAGATTTAGATAGTAAGCGTATATTGAACAAATCGATAATAACAAGTGATGGATATATCCATGGGGAGATAGTTGGGCAGACAGATAAAGAGCTTATACTGATAGAGGGGGTGTTTAGAGTACGCAAGTATGCTATACCAAAGTCGGCAGTTACCAACTTCGATGGTAGCTATGTATACATTTCTATACCTGATAGGGATCTAGAGAAATATAGAGTAAGATAGGATAGAAATAACAATTTTATTCTTATTTTTATTTATTTGGTTGATTAATTGATTTAAATGGCATCTCACTGATAATTATTATTGTATTTATTTTCTATAACTTTAGTAAGTTCCTTAATAAACGCTTTCATATGCTGCTCTAATCTATGCTTAGCATGAAATCCTATAAGCTCGATTAAATGTTCCTTAACCTTTATATCTGCAACTAGCATCATATACGTATTATCATCCATCTCTGTATAGGTTTCAGTTATCCTACTGCCTTCCAAGTAGCCAGAGAGGATCTCTACCTCATGCACTGCTGGAGGATAAAGTGTATGTCTACTTATCTGCTTACATACTATATCTAGCAAGATAAACTCATCGTCAGTAACTACAACATTATCACTACTACTCCTAATATACATACTTTTATAGTAAGCTGGTAAAAGATCCCTCAACTTCTCATAGTTGGTTATTGTATCAAATACATACCTTCTTGGTACCCTTATTAATGAGGATAAGGCTAACCTGAATCTATGACCCTCTCTATAACCTAGTTCAAATACTCTATCTATAGTTATCACATAGAGTTTTCCAAATGATATCTTCTCATCTCCAAGTAACAATTGTATAACTTCATCAACATACTCATCATCTATTACAAACTCTATCCTTGTAGATATCATAGATTTATGCTCGTCATCATTACTATAGAGCTTAACCAACTCAGATGATGTTACATGCACATTCTTTACAGCCTTGAGTAATGATAAGCGTTCTATTACGTAATGTAATGAATCTCTACTTATTATCATCTCTATCTTCTTCATACCTTCCTGTTAACATGAGATAATAAATTATTAATATAAAAATATAGTCTCCTCACGTATTATTCCTTATACCAATACTATACAGCAGAGAGTAAATGCTAAGACCACACTCCCCGCATATAGGTTTTATTGCAGTGTTATCGTGGCTGCCTATACAACACGGTTTCTTCACTCTACCCATATGATCCAATGCTAACACAGCCCATGAAGGGCATCCTATTGGTACTCTACCCTTGCCTCCCCAGCTCTTCCTTAATAGATTAAGTTGTTTAGGTTTGTTTGCTATAAAGTTAGGATACTTTTTACTCAATACAAGCAATTCATCTATTACTCTATCACGCTCATAACCAAACCTTAGCATAAGGGGATCATCATCTATGAATGGTGTATGAAACTGTACAGCTACCTTGTTAACTATACCATACCATTCTTTAATATAATCTTCTATGAATCTATAGTTTATTGAGTTTATTGTCAATGATAACCATATGTTCTTCCATGCCTTGTATCCATCAATGCTGTAACGCTTTATATAATCAAGTATATTCCTTCTTGTTGTATCGTATGAGCCCTTACCCCTTATTTGATCATGTGCTTCCTTTATACCATCGAGTGATACAAAGTAAAAGTAAAGACCGTCTATCCTCTGCAATGGTATAGTGCCATTGGTTATCACAGATACATGCCCTGGCATCTCTTCACAGAATAACCTTACTACATTATAGCGTAGAAGAGGTTCTCCACCAGCTATACCAACATGCAGTACCTTCTTCTTGAAGAACCTTCTTATTATAATTCTCCATTCCTCTATACTTAAACCATCATCCTCTCCTTCCTCTCTACTCAACCACCAATAACAGTGCTTACAATGAAGGTTACATACATTACATACATCTACAGAACCAAACAATGGTTTCTTCTCATTAAGAAGTTTAATACCAATGTATCTTCTTGCAAGTGATAGGTAAAGAGGTGCATCAAGAATAGCATTTACTATATTACGACCATATATCTCAAGCATAGGGTATGTATCCTTACCTATTAATTAAATCTTTACATTATATTTCAATATACACCCAGCATGAATTTATATATTTAGTCTTTATAATCTGTCTATATATTAAATATTGTAATGATTATCTTGCTTTAATAGCAGATATTATAACCCTTGCTAAACCCTTATCCATAATGCTAGGCATTATATGCCTCTCATTGAACCATCTATTAGACCTTGTGTACTCTGCTATAGCATATGCTACATCAACTAACATATCCCACTCTATCCTCTTAATGCCTGAGTCTATAACCGCTCTTATAAGATGAGGAAATACTAACGCATTATTTATCTGATTATAGTAATCCGATCTACCTGTAGCAACTATCCTTGCTCCAGAGTTCTTTGCTATATTTGGTATGATCTCTGGTTCTGGATTGGTTAATGCAAATACTATTGCATCCTTTGCCATAAGCCTTATCATATCTCTGCTTATAAGATTGGATCTCCCAGATACACCTATGAGAACATCCGAGCCTCTTAATGCATCTATCAACGAACCATTTAGATCGTCCGTATTTGTTAGTTCTGCTATCTTTAACTTGTACATATTAACGTTATTCTCATGCTTTAACCTTGATCTACTTATTATACCCTTTGAGTCAAGGACTATTATATTCCTTGGATTAAACCTTCCATCCTTATTGTACTTACTTATTATATTAACTATACCATAACCTGCTGCACCAGCACCAACTATTGTTATCCTTGCACTTTCAACACTCTTGCCCACTACTCTCAATGCATTTATAAGTGCTGCTAGGACTACAACTGCAGTACCGTGCTGATCATCATGGAATACTGGTATAGGTAATTGCTCCTGTAATACATCAACTATCTCTAGACACTTTGGTGACTCTATATCCTCTATGCTTACAGCAGCAAACGATGGGCTTATGGCCTTGACTACACTTATTATCTCATCCTTGTTATTTGTTGATAGACATAAAGGAAAGGCATCTACCCCAGCAAACTCTTTGAATATAACAGCCTTGCCTTCCATAACTGGTAATGCTGCCTCAGCACCTATATTACCTAACCCAAGTACTCTTGAGCCATCTGTAATTATTGCTATTGAATTATGCTTTAATGTATACTCATATGCTTTGTTCTTATCCTTTGCTATCTCTTGAGCAACAGAGGCGACTCCTGGGGTATATATTAAACTTAGATCATCCATTGACCTTATCTTAACCTTATTTCTTATCTCTATCTTACCTCTTAACCTTGAATGTAACTCTAATGCTCTTCTGTACAGCATTTGATATTATTTGCTTAGTTCATTCATTTAATCTTAACCTCTTGCTAGTTATCATTTAACCACTGTTACAGCAAGTATGGCTATAACTATCAGTACTGAGCCTATAAAACCTATTATGAATCGTAAGGTAGAGTTACTCTCTTCAACCATGAAACCTATCAATAGTACTGCTATACCTACTATAAGTATACTTACATAACCATACATGTTAAGTAAAGGATTCATATACTTTTAATTATAGAATATTGAGTTATTAATTATTATTATTCTGATTTCTAGTTATTCTTCCATCACAATATCTACTATATCATTTAAAGAGTGTACTATATAATCATTGTACTCATTGTTTAGCTTATAATCCCTATCCATTATCAAGGCTTGTATACCTATGCTTCTAGGTATTATGAAGTCTTGCACTATGTTATCACCAACGTGTAGTATATTGTTAGTATGGACATTTAATTCATTACATATATGCATGTAAAAATCCTTACTCTTTAATACACCATAAGATATGGATGAGAATACATAGCTTATATGCTTTATGCCCAACGCATTGATCTTCCTCCTTGCAATAACATCTGGATTACATGTTGCTATTATCAGTTTATACTTGCTTGCAAGTTCATTAAGCAGGTAAACATCATCATACAAGGCAGACTTATAATCCAATCTATCTAGCATTGAATCTATATTTAACTTTAAATTAAACCTTGTGAACCAATACTCTGGAATATACCATCTTATATCATTCTCTCCTATAGACTCATACTCCTTTATCACATAATCCATAGCATAATCTATGCTTATACCTTTCTCTTCTGCAAGTGCCTCTGGAATGAGTTTAAGCCAGAACTCATCATCAAAACCATTTCTAAATAGTGTGCCATCTAGATCAAATGATAATACCTTTAATACAGTAGTATCGATCTTGCTAGCAGCAATGCCTTCTCTATCTCAACATCGCCTATTTCTTTCTTACTATACTTTTGGTTGAAGTATATAAGATCTACTATCTTACGTTTATCAAGGTTTACTATGCTTAAACCATTGTTAGAATTTATTCCTGAGTTGTTTAGTACAAGTAATCTATCTACACTCATACCTTCATGGTAGAGATCTTTCATGCTAACGTAATCCTTATTTAATATGACTACAACTGCACTCCTCTTCATGTTACTATCAAGGTACGATGCATCTACACTAACACCATTAATAGGAACGTCATACTCTACCCTAGATACCTTGCCTTGTTCTTGGAGAAGTGTTAAGAGGTTCTTAACCGCTTGCTTTATTGTATTCTCTACATCATTTGCATGATACTCTCTCTTTATCCTCATGAACTCCGCTATAGGAACATTCATTATACTCCCTCTAACCCTTAACCCTGGATAAGCATGTCTTATAGCATCCTCTATAGCATCCTCTGTTAGCACCTGCTCATTCCTACTCCTTGCACTCTCCATTGCATGGTATAGTATGTTAAGTAAAGATCTTATGTTCCTGAACTCAACGAACTCGTCGTAAACAACCCTTATCTTACCTGCTAGATCATGCTCATGCACACTAAATATTAGATCTTTAACATTCATCCTTATGTACTCTAATACTATATCAACTATCTCATCGAATGTACTTGAGCCTACAAGATCTATCTTGTAGTTAGCCTTCTCTAGTCTATCGAATAATGAGGGATTACTACTCCTTATTGTATCATATATTAAAGGTGTAGTTATTAGTAGTAGTATGGTTGATCGTGTATGTGCATTTATTAGAGCCTTAACGAAGTCCATAGAGTCAGTATTAGAATCAAACTCATCTATCTCAAGTAGTGTTAACTTGTTCAAGAACTTCATGTTTATACTTGCTATAGAATCAAGTATTGCTAACATCTCTTCTAAACTTGTTATATCGTTAGCATTGTAGAACTCATCATTTATAATCTTCTTTATCAAAGATATCTCATAATTGTTGTAGTCACTGAATATGTCATTCAAGTACCTTGTATCTGGATGCCTTGAACCAATGTTTACCTCTTCTGCAAGCTTCTCAATATTGTTATTGAAGAACGATGCTCTAAAGAACTTTCTTGCATATCTATTACCTTGCAGTGCACTATGCTTTATATGTTTTATTATCTTAGATCTTAACTCAACTAGGTAATCTTGAGCAAATCCTTTCAGTAAGCCGGTAAAGAGCCCTTGTAGTGTCTTTGGAGATATGGTGCTAAGATCTAGATATGAGCATACAGCGTTGTTAACCATACTCTTTATATGCAACGCAAGATGGGTCTTACCAGCACCTATATCTTGAACTACTGTTATAACCCTGAAACCATCTATGCTATTGTTAGGATCTTCACTTATCTTTGAGTAGAGGTCATTTATGCAGTTTATTATGGCATCCCTAGCCTCTCTATGCCTCTTACCTCCTAGAACTTTAGAGTTATGGTGTGTTGGAGTAGGGCTACTTGGGAAAGGGTTATTGAGTAGCCCATAAGGGTATAAACTACTCTTGTTACTACTGTTAATATAGTTGGTGTTAGTGTAATTATATTTATCTTCACTATGTATTTTATTCTCTTGTACACTCTCCATATACCTAAATCCTCCTTACAAACCCATGTATCAATCCTCTTATCACTATACCCTCCTGTCCTCCAGACGAGAGTTCATATCTGTTATTAAAGTGCTCTATTAGTTGGGTTACTAGAGTATAGAATTCGTGCGCAGACATATTGTACTTTCTACACATCCTCTCCCTTATACTAGCTAATTCAACCCAGCCTATCGATGATGATGATTCTGCCAACATCCTATCGAAATCAATCCTGAACTGCTCTAGAGTTATCGTGCTCTCATTATTGTATGTGTTACCATTCCCATTCTTACCATTTGTACTTGCTTTTAGTAGATTAAGTGTTGCAAGTATATTATCTACCCTTCTTGCTACCTCATCTATATATACTATCTTTGTATCTAATTCGCTTCTTATTCTTGATAAATCCTCAGAGAGATGATTTATTCTAGTATGTATCTCATCAATTGCTAATGATATCTTTGTGTCTATATTAGAGTCTATATTCTTGATTATAGAGGAGATCTCTTGCTTTAATGTGTTTAACTCATTATATCTATTATTATCATTTATTATATTATTTAAATCATAATTTACTTTATCTATACTTACCTTAAGACTCCTTATACTCTCCTCTAAAGTAGTTAATCTCTTAACTATATCGTTGTTTAATGCTCTCTGCTCATTTAACATGGGATTGATAGAATCAAGCTTAGTATCCACATATGCTCTTAATGAATCTACCTCTTCTTTTATTTTAATATTAAATTCTTTCTTATTCTCTATTACTCTATCGCTAAAATTGTTTAGGGTAGATCTTACTTGAGCATCCAATGTATTAATTCTTTCATTTAACTCTGTATCCATACTTGATATCTTGGAGTTTACTATACCAATACTCTCATCTATATAACACCTTAATCTATCATAGATTGAAGAGAATCTAGTGTCTAGTTCACTTTTCAGTGAAGAGATATCCTTATTAAGTGATGAATAATTGGAATTCATATCACTTATTAGATCTTTTATTTTAAGTATCTCGTTACTTATTATACTATTAAACATATCAATCTTCTCATTTACAACATTTACTACTATATCTTTGATCTTATCCTTCGATTCTACATTATTATCTATACTTTCTTTCCTATCTTTACTATCTCTGATAAATTCTTGAAGTAACTTTAGCTTTGGATCTTTCTCTAGCATATACCTTAAATAACTATCTTTACTCCAGTATGTTATTGCACCATTCTTCTTATCTACAAATACCAGACCTTTGGATATGAGTTCATTAACATGATTATCTACATCCTTACCGAACTCTTTCCTAAGATCAACTCTTCTAATACCATATATTCCAGAGGATTCTATCCTATTGTATACCTCACTGCTCATCAACATGAGTATGAATTTACTGTTAATTATTTAGCCGAATGTGTTATTATTGTTTGTTCTATATGTTAATTTAATTTGAGTATACCATGGATAATGATAAGGATAACTATAAAAAAGAAAAATGTATTAAGATTGTTAGTTTATTTAATTGTTATTTATAACTGAAAAGATCAATCTTAATGTTATTCTTCCTGCTATTATATGTTAGTATAAGTGCTACTAACATAGCAGATACTAGAACTGCTTCTGCTATCAATGGAAACTCTGGTATTATACCAATTGAAATTATCTTATCTATATTAGTATTCAACTCATCTATCTTACTTTTAAGATCTTCTACACTTGCACGTTTATCTATCAGCATCAACAACTCATTCTTAAGTATATTCTCAGTACTACTCATAAGTTCATGATCTCTACTCTCTATATACTGCTTCAATGGCAGAAAATGCTTCTCATATGCAAGAGTTATATACTCTTTAGCCTTCTCATAATTGCTCTGTGCCTCACCAAACTCACCCTCTTCTTCTTCCTCAAACTTACCTGCTTTGTATGCATTCAATGCCAATGTAAGTAAATCTTTTATCTTTTGTATGTTAGGCTCCTCCTCTACTCCTATTAATGGTTTTAGGTTATCATTTATTGCTCTTACTTTACTTGAGATACTTTCTTTACTCTTCATAGACTTCATATCCTCAAGTAAGCTAGTAAGTAACTGCTCTAATGAGTTGCTTAACTCTTGATCTAATTTACCCTTAAGCATGGTAGGTAATAGATCGTTGTTTAGAACTGTAACAAATCCTATCGCATCTTGCCACTCTATTACGCTCTTTACACTACCTTCTTCTATAACACCCTCTGCATACTCCTCACTAGCATTATCTAGAACTTGCAAAAGAACACTAGCCCAGAATCCTGCTCCTTGTAATTTATCAGATGTTATTATATCATTGAATAATGCTCTATGAAGCAGTGAATTTATCTCATCTACTCTATCGTTAAACTCCTCTACAGTTAATACCTGTGCATCTTTCTGTAACGATGTAAGCTTATTCTCTATGCTATTAGCAAGTTGAGGATCTGTTCTTGATATCCTATCCCTTATGTTTGGATAAAGCTCAGCCAAAGGGTGAGATATATGGGCTATAGCGTACTCCAAGTTGTTAACCTTCTTATTATCAATAGCCTGTAATAGATGACCTCTTATCTCAACTATACTCGAAGCAAACATTACATCTATATCTGCAATAGCAGCATGGACATTGCCAAGTACTTGAGTTAAGAGCATAAATGATAGTATTAGGACTATTATTCTCTGCATTAAATTAAGTAGATTATGATTTTATTTAAAAATATCTGAATAAAGTATATAAACTTTATATACTCATATATCA
>CAZLZM010000028.1:0-10369 GCA_964563995.1 uncultured Nitrosopumilales archaeon | reverse complement strand
ATATAGCATAATGGAGGTGTTTATATACCGTTAAATAGGAGATATTATTATATAAAATAATGATTCACACCTTTCTCTCTGTCTCTTGCTTAATAATCTTGTATATTCTATTAGCATATAATGCTGTTAATAGTGTATTAGCAAAGAGCAGCACCCCTACTGCAAGATGTATAGAAACAAGAACTGGAAATAACATAGAGTTTATCACTATAACCCCCAATGCTATCTGAATAATAACTAACACTACTGCAAATATTGAAGTTACCCTTATCATTGTACCTTTAGCATCTGTATTCCATACTAGTATACAAGTAGTTATAACTGATACACCAGCCATCAAGGCAAAGAGTCTATGTACCCACTCAACAATTATCTCCTCACTTGGGATAAAACTACCCCTACATGTAGGCCAATCTAAACATGATAATCCTAATCCAGCAGCACTAACGTAACTGCCTAGAACCATTACACCATAGACACAGAACAAAGCAAAAAATGAGGTATAGCGTAAATATATAATCCTGTGGTTCATATCCATCTATCTATTCATTTCATCCATACATGCATCTATTAATATCTTATCATTTATTCTACTATGAACTTACCTTTCATTCCTAGATCTGCATGACCAGGGACTAGGCATATGTAATAGTACTCACCAGGCTTATCTGCTATGAATGTAGTAGTACCCTCTTGCTTTGGTAGTATGAACTGTGTTGATGAGCCTATATTTGCATTGGTAAATGCTATACTGTTAACATCCTTTGGATCTGTTACTATACCAAATGCATGAGGCATATTACCATTATTCTTTATCTTTATGATCACAGTATCACCTGCCTTAACCCTTATATCTTTATTAATCTCCCCATTAACTGTAAAGTGTAGTTTTACAGGACTCTCCTCCTCAAATGTTAGATCGAACTCTACCTTGTTCCCTGTAGCACCAGATGCTGGTGCTGCTGTTGAACCAGTGCTGCTACCGATACTGCCAGTTGCTCCACTAGATCTCTCTTTGACTATGAACTTACCTTTCATTCCTAGATCTGCATGACCAGGGACTAGGCATATGTAATAGTACTCACCAGGCTTATCTGCTATGAATGTAGTAGTACCCTCTTGCTTTGGTAGTATGAACTGTGTTGATGAGCCTATATTTGCATTGGTAAATGCTATACTGTTAACATCCTTTGGATCTGTTACTATACCAAATGCATGAGGCATATTACCTTCATTTTTTATGTTTATGGTTATCTTATCCCCTACATAAACGATGATATCTGCATTCTCTTGCCCATCAACTGTGAAGTATAGCTGTGTTGGTGTCTTCTCATGAAATGCAAAATTAAATGTTCTACTCTCACCTGCTGCAGGTTTAGTAGGAGTTGGTGTAACAGGAGCAGTAGTAGTAGTGCTAGCCTTTGCTACTTGGTTCATTGGAGGATATTTATTCCATACCTTATCGAATGCTATATGTATAGCTGCAGCAGTAACCATAACTACAACTATTATTGCTATACCCTTACCTAATCTACTTGCTGTAGTCCTAATGATGGGGCTCTCTTCTTCTATAGTCATAGTATATCTCACCTATACCAAACGGATCCTTCATATCTGCTGGCTTACCTTTTATAGAGTCCCTTATAAGTAATGCTAGAAATACTGCCATACCTATGCCTAGTATGTATGCTCCTATACTTGCTATCTGGTTCAGTATTATTATAGTTGGGTCTGGTACATAATCCCATACTCTTCTAGGCATTCCATACAAGCCTACTATATGCATTGCAGTAAAGACTATTATCGCACCTATGAATGCGAACCAGAAGTGTAAATTGGCAAGTTTCTCACTGTACATTCTACCAGTTATGAGTGGGAACATGTAGTATAGGAAGCCCATGAATATGAATGATACTGTTCCCATTAGCATCATATGGAAGTGTCCAACGACCCAGTACGTATCATGGGTTATGAAGTCTAATGGTAGAGTAGTGTTAACCACTCCTCCTGCTCCAGATGTGAAGAACAGCATTATTCCTCCTATAGTAAACTTCATTGGTGCAGAGAACTTTATCTTGCCTCCCCACATAGTAGCCATCCAGTTGAATACATGCATTGCGCTCATGGGTGCTGCAGCCAATGTTCCTACCATGAACACTGTCTTCTCTGTGAATGACATACCTGTAGCAAGCATATGGTGCCCCCAAGAAGCAAAGCCTATTATTCCTAGCAGGATGAATGCTATTACACCAGATGTATAGCTGAACAATGGCTTCCTTGAGAACTTTGGTATCAACTCATAAGCCATACCAACAGCTGGCAAAAGGAATATGTACACCTCTGGATGGAATGTGAACCAGAATAGGTGCTGGTATGCTATAGGATCTCCTCCCATCTCTGGGTTGAAGAATCCAGATATTCCTAGCCTATCTGTGTAAAGCATTATTAATGCTGCTGTGAATGTTGGTAATGCCGCTAGCGTCATGAACGATGTTACTAATATGCTCCATACTAGAAGTGATACCCTCATCATAGGCAGGTCTGGATGCTTACACTTCAGTATTGTAACTATGAAGTTTATTGCCCCAAGTATGGAGGATAAGCCTAGTATCTTAAGGCCAAATATCCACATATCTGCTGCTGGTCCTGGTGCCCTAATTGTTGAGTATGGAGGATATGCCATCCATGTAGTATCACTCCACCCTAGCCATATAAGCAATGCACCTGGGACTATCATCCAATATGCTACAGCGTTAAGCCTTGGATAAGCCATATCTTTGTACTTAACAAGTATAGGCACCAAATAATTACCTACACCACTTGTGAATGGTAGAATCCATAGGAATAACATGGTTGTGCCATGTACAGTGAATACTCTATTGAATAGAGTAGGATCGCTTATTATTGTAGCGCCTGGGAACAGAAGCTCTGTCCTTATAGTTAAGGCTAGTGCTCCTCCAAGCATTAAGAATACTATTGATGTTATTATATACAGTAATGCAACATCTGTATGGTGGGTTGAGAATAGTATCTGCCAGATTGGTCTTGGTTTTGCTATCTCTATAACCATCTTGCTCACCTCCTCATCTATGCTGTAACTATCAGCTTTGCCCTCATGTTATAATGCAATAGTCCACAGTACTCTCTACATTGTATTAGATACTCACCAGCAGCATTTTCTGGTATCTTAACCCATATAGTGTTTATCCTCCCTGGGACAGCATCTATTAGCACTGCGAACTTTGGTATGTTAAATGCATGTATAACATCCCTTCCAGTAACCTCAAACTTGTATATATGTCCAGCCTTTAAGGTTAGTTGCCCAACCTCCCTAGTACCATCCTGATGCTCGAATGTCCAGAACCACTGCTGCCCAGTAACCTTTATCGTCTCATGATTCTTTGGGACTTCATCTATCAACTTCTCGCCATACCATGCCTCTGCACCTACCCATACTAGTATGCTTACTACCACTGCAACATATATCCATTCATATATAACATGGCTGCCCATTCATATCACCTCTAATCATCCACTAACTTACTCTTAACCTTCTTCTCCTTGAACTTAAATACTATGTATACTAGTGTACCTTGAACTACAGCACCAACTATGAATGCAGCAGTCATCATCTTATAGAAGAGTCCCCATGCTAAAGCACTCCTATCAACTACCTGTTGCTCTTGCTGTGCATAAACGTTGCTTGCTAACATTGCCATAGCTATAACAGTACTTATAACAGCAACAAGTATAGCTATATTCTTCATTGAGCCTATCACATTTTAATTAAAATATAAATCTAACTGTAATCTATACAAATCATCATAATACAGAGATCTGTAAACTCCAGTTTAAGGTATTACTTAATTATTTAATAATTTAAATATTCTATTCTGGTTCACTCTTCAGGCTTGTATCTGTTAATGCTTACAACATTATATGCTAGCAACTGATAACCACTTGAATGGCTTAATATAGTTAATGATGCAGTCTTTATCTTCATGTTAAGCAATACCTCAGCACTAACTCCAAGCATCTCTGCTATAACAGCCTTTATAGGATCTAAGTGTGTTATAAGTAATGTATTCTTGTTTGCATGTTTGTTTACTACATGATCAAGCATAGATAGCATCCTTCTTCTTATGGAGTTAAAATTCTCTAACTCATACTCACTAATATCATAACCAGAGTAAAACCTCAACAGGAGATCTTTGTACTTGCTCAATACATAAAAGTAGTTCATACCAGTTAGTTTACCCATATCTGTCTCAGTTAGTCTATCATCTATAACATACTGTAACCCTAGCCTGCTACTCACAATATCTGCTGTCTCAACAGCTCTTGTTATAGGGCTTGAGTATATTATATCTATGCATAAAGCCTTAAGCATCTCACATGCTTCAATAACATGCAACTTACCCCTTTCAGTTAGATGGTACACTAACCTTCTACCAGTAAGTATATGCTCTACATTGTTGAGTGCCTCACCATGTCTCATGAGTATGATAAGACCCAAAGTGTATAGCATAACATAAAGGTTAATATAAATTGGTTACTTCACTGCAATGCATGAAGATAGGCATAATAGGTGGAACAGGAGGCATGGGAGAAGGATTAGCACTAAGGTGGTGTGTAAACCATGATATAGTAATAGGCTCTAGGGATGCAAGTAAGGCATACGTTGCTGCAGAAGAGTACAAGAAGAAAGCTATAGCATACTATAATAATACATTAAATGGTAGCATAAATGGGGATGAGAACTCTAAACTTGTTGGTTACTGTGATGTTATAGTATTATGCATACCATATGAGAATAGCATATCTATTGTAGCAAGTATAGCAAGTAACTTGAGGGATGATAGCATAGTAGTATGCCCTATAGTACCAATGAGCAAGGATAGCAATGGGTTCATATACTTGCCTATGCATGAACATAAAGAATCAGCTGCTGAGCAGGTTAATAAGGTATTAAAGGATAATAATAAGAATGCTAGAGTAGTTGCTGCCTTGCATAATATATCAGATGTTAAATTAAGGAGGATCAATAATATTATAGATAGCGATGTGCTAGTATGCTCAGATGATAAGGATGCTGCTAGTGTAGTAAGTGAACTTGTAAAGGAGATAAAGAATCTTAAGCCTTTATATCTAGGTCCTTTATCATTATCATATCAGGTAGAGTCTATAACCCCTATGCTATTGAATGTAGCAAAGAATAATGGAATAAAGAATCCTGGGATAAGAATAGTTTGATCCATACTAATAATAAATTATGAAAATAATTAATAATGATTTAAATCCTAAACTCATTTAATATTCTTAATGGTAAGAAAGAATTGGATGAGTGCTATGGCAGTTCTCTTTGCTGTAGTAGCAACAATAATACTATTACGTAACATTGCTTTATGGGGTATAGATTTCGTATTAGATTTCATGGTAAATAATCAATTAACAAATGAGAAGTTTGTACTTGTAATGTATGGAATATCTATTGTATTATTCCTTTATAGTAAGAGAGTTAGTAATGAATGAATAGGTTTAATTTAAAATAAAAAGTTACCTCCTTGAATGCTCATCTATGAACTCCTCTATCCTATCCATTGCAACCTCTAGCACATCTATTCTAGGCAAGAACACAAGCCTAAAGTGACCAGAGCCTAACCTTCCAAACCCAGAGCCTTGTACAACTAATACACCCTTGCTCCTTAACAGATTAAGTACAAAGTCAACATCACTATAAACCATCAACTCTTCACCAATCCTTGGGAATATGTAGAATGCACCATTAGGCTTAACATAACTTAAGCCTTGTATTTTATCCAAACGTTTCATAACATAATCCCGCCTTAACCTTAACTCTCTAACCATCTCATATACATGATCCTGTGGTCCTCTTAACGCTTCTACTGCAGCTATCTGTGCTGGGGTATTTGCTGATAACCTTAACCTAGCAAGTTTACTTACATTGGATTTTAGTGTCTTTAACTCCTTGCACGATGAGTTAAAACACATATAACCTAACCTCCATCCTGTCATAAGGTATACCTTTGAGAACCCATTGAGTAATATCAAGGGTACATCACTCTTAGCATACTTGCATATGCTTGTAAACTCTCTATCAAACACTATTTTATCGTATATTTCATCACATACCAAGTATATGTTATGCTCAACTGCTATATCAACTAAAGCGCCCAACTCCTTAGAATCAAGAACAGAACCTGTAGGGTTGTTAGGGTTTATAATAAATATTGCCCTAGTCTTCTCACTAATCTTGCTTTTGATATCCTCAAGATCTATGCTCCATTGCTTATCTTCTATGCTAGCATACTCTATAGGCCTTACTCCCCTAACTCTAGCATATGATAAGTAGGGTGGATAGCATGGTCCTGGTACAAGTACCTCATCCCCTTCATCTGCAATACTTGATACTAGCATATCTAATGCTTCAGATACTCCATTTGTTATTATAACATCTGTATGATCAATACTCATACCCTTTGCTGATTCTTTCTCTGCTACTGCTTCTCTTAGCTCTCTAATGCCTTCAGATTCAGCATAATAGTTCTTATCCTCTAGAACAGCCTTTACTAGAGCATCCTTTACATGCTTTGGTGTATTGAATCCATAAAGCACTGGATCACCTATATTCAAGTATATTACCTTGTTACCCTTGCTCTCATACTCTCTAGCATAGAGTATTACATCCCTTATAGCGTACTCAACTCCTTTAACATTTCTTGCTAGATGTAATGGCATTTGCTTACTGTATTAAGATAAATAAACCTTATTTAAATAAACCTAACTTATGGATGGGTATGCTGATGTTATAGTTATTGGTGGTGGCATAGTAGGCTTAAGTATAGCATATAGATTAGTAAGCAATGGGTACAGGGTTACAATAGTAGATGACTCTTACTCAGATGATAGCAGAAAAGCAAGTTATGGTAATGCTGGCTATATATCCCCCTCTTTAGGACCTATATCCCTTACTAGAGGAGGATTAATGGATTTAATTAGATGGTGTATACTTGATGGTACAGTAAAGATAAGTAAAGATTTCTTACTTAGTATAAAGAACATCCTATGGCTAAAGGAGTTTATTAACAATAGAGAGGTTAGCATAAGTAATGCTAAGGCTATCAGGGATATGGCATTGTATGCTATAGAATGGTATAAAAGGTTATCTAAGATCATAGACTTCAATTATAAGGCTAATGGGTTACTTGAAGTTTATGCTTCAGGCGATGCATTAGAGAATAGGCTTAAGTATATTACAAGCATATGCAATAAACTTAACATAAGATACCAAGTCTTGAGTAAGAGCCAAGTTAAGGAGTTAGAGCCTAGGCTTAAGAAGGCAGAGCATGCAATATATTATCCAGATGATGCTATGCTAAATCCAAAGATTTTAGTAAGTAATCTTAGGAGGTTACTCTCTAGCATGGGTGTAAAGTTCTTCAATAGTATTAAACATGTAGAATACTGCTATCATAGTAACATTTCCAGTAATATGAATACTACATGCATAGATTATGTTGATTTAGGCAATGCAAGAGTTAGAGGTGAGCATTATATCCTATGCACAGGAGCATACAAGGTACCATTTAAGCATCTAACTTTACCTGTAGTGCCAGCAAGGGGTTATGCAATAGATATCAACATAATGGATAATAATGAGAAGATGCAAAGAGAGATCTTGAATCATGCTGTACTCCTTGGAGAGCATAGGATAGCATTAGCATCATTTAACAGTTACATGATAAGGGCTAGTGGATTCTTTGAGTTAACTAGTATAGGTTCTAAAGTTAGAGATTCTAACTTCTCTTTCCTGTATAAGCATGTCAATGAGCATGTTGAATTAGGTAGCAACAGCATAGTAGAGAGATGGGTAGGCTATAGACCATGTACACCAAATAACATGCCTATAATATGCAAGCACTATAACTACTCAAATCTAATAGTAGCAGTAGGACACTGTAGGCTTGGGGTAACACTAGCACCATACACAGCAGAGTTAGTATGCTCTATCATTCAAGGTAATATTAATGATGATACTTAGGTAATGTAATGGGCCCGTAGCCCAGCAAGGATAGGGCGGCTGGCTTCGGTACCCTGAGGATACCAGCAGGTCGTGGGATCGAAGCCCACCGGGCCCGCTTAACGTTTCTTTTCATTTGAATATCTCACTCTCATATATAATAGGATGAGATTTAATATTAGTGCAAATATATTAGATGTGATTATTACAGGATCGTTCCTATATATACCATATAATAACCATAGTAGTGCCCCATTGCTAAACAATAGCATCAAGTATGGGGAGACATCATCAAGCCTCTTACTCCTATAAGCCTTTATCAACTGTGGTATGAAGCTTGATGTGGTTAATGTAGCTGCTATTATGCCTATTATTGTATCAAGTATCATTATTATTCATCATATTTTATTATCATAAAATAATTTTAATTAATTAATATCTTACCTCTCATACCTTCATCTGCATGGTATGTGCAGTAGTATTCAAATACACCCTTTTTATCAAATCTTAGAGACCATGAATCGCCTGGATTAAGAGTTATACTATTTATATACTCATCTTTACTATCTTCTGTACTATCTAAGTATCTATATATGCCTACCACATTATGGGGCATGTTAGAGTAGTTCTTCCATACTAGCACTTTATTTACATCGACAATTACATTGTTAGGCATAAATATGTTAGTATACATGTATATTGTATCGTAATCTATCTTCTGCTTCACCAACCTCTCTTCTTTCATTATGTTAATTATCTTACCCTCGTTTATATCACTTATAATCCTCCATACATCCTGCTTAACCTCATACTCTTTGCCTACAATACTATCCAATTTATCAATAGTGTATTCATTACCATCTACTCTACTATAAGTTACACTCATCACAACCTCACCATACCTTACGCTATTGTACATCTCATCGTTAACCTTAGGCTTTATATTATTAATGAGCGGTTGTAATACATACCCTAAGAGTTCATGGTGTATAGGCTTACTCTCTTCTCCACCTCCTATCTTTGTGTTTGTAGATAATTCGATAGGTTGAACTCCTATTATACTAACGTCTACTCCTTTACCTATATCATGAATTACTGAGTTTAACTTTTCATTAACATTAGGATCGCTTAACGCTATAGCAAGTGCTGCTAAGGCTCTTTTACTAACAGCATATATACTGATACCTTTCTGATCAAGTTGCTCAATGTGTAGGTTATTAACTGTAATACTATCATTACTACTTTGGTAACTATTGCTAGTATCATCTATAAAGTATCCTTGAAATTTACTTGATACAAATAATAACATATATACTGATACAAGTATTATAGCGCTTATTATAATAATCGTTATCTTTAATGATATCATATTAATCATTATTTATTTTGCTTAATAATATAATTTATTATGGTTAAGCAACCAAGGATTGCCTCATCAAGCCTTATACTTTCAACCTTTTGGCAAGGAAAGAAGTTATAAACATTTGATGTAAACTGCTTTATGCTCTTATGCTCATCTTTAATTATCTCATGTAGATCCCTATATGGAGAACCAAAGACTAAAAGTATACCACTATAATAATTACTATTATAATTACTTACTATCTCATACTCATGTAACTTAACATTCTCACCATACTTTGATGTTATTATTACTAGCATCCTTTGCTTAATCATTACATTAAGCAAAGATGACAAACTTCCACATATAATTACATTGTAACCCCAATAGTCTTTTATCTCATCACCTCTTGCCAATCTGCACTCCAAGTTAGGGTACTTTGATGTAAATACTACAGTAACCCTCTTACCTATGTTTACATTCTCGTCCTTGCTAATATGTAAGGGTATAAGAGCATCAAGACCTACATCAACATAATAATAGTATCCATTCTCCTTCACTTCTTTGTTATCATCTACACAACCACTATTATTAATACTACTAATGCTGCCACCATCTACCCTCTTAACCACAATCCCTTGTCTTACATCCCCAATATTAACATCTTCAAGCTTAATGTATGGCTTATGATGAGGTGCCTTCAATGGAGGGAATAAACCGGCATACTTTAACTCTTTAACCCTGCCATACAACCTCTTCCTTAGGTATTGTGGTGTGTCCATATACTCTAGCACTAGCCTTATCAATCTTCTATCCTTGCTATAATCTGCACTCAAGTCCTTGTATATGTATATACTATCAACGCCAAATATAGCAAATATCCTTGCTAACCTAGCTGCCTTTAGGCTCTTCTCTCTTAATGTATCTTCCTCTACTAGACTAGAGTCTGGTATGGCAACTGCTAACATGACCATGTGAGCTACCCC
>CAZLZM010000027.1:0-10702 GCA_964563995.1 uncultured Nitrosopumilales archaeon | reverse complement strand
GCTTATCAGGTATGCTTACAGAGTTAGAGCCAGTAGCAGTGAAGTATGGAGCATAGTTGTAATTGGTTGTAGAAGCATAAACCGGTATAATAGATGTGATAAGCGTTGAACAGCCTATTATTGATATTATAATAATGCTAATCTCCTTTGATAGTGACACATACGAGTATTCTTTGATTCCCATCCCACAAACATCTCTCTTCATAGTTTAAATTATTTTCGCCAAAGATATTAAAGCAGTTTTACCTATAGCAGTGAACTAACTAATTCTATCACCTTTGTTGTAAGAGACCTCAGTGTAGAGGCAATAATGTTGAACTTTCCTTGTATTTTCTTTATGATTGTATCATATATACCCTAACCTTCTAAGTCTCTCCTCTATTATCTCTTGCTCAGATTCTGATAAGCCTGCATCCTGCTTCTGCTCATCAACATTCCTAATCCTATTATCAGAGTACATTATCTGTCTCTTAGCATATCTATCTGATAGTGCCTCAATGAGCACCCTACCCTCCATATCATTTGGAATTGGACAATCCATTATATGCAGTATTGTAGGAGCAATATCCATTATCCTTGCATTCTTTGCAGCATTAGAGAATGCCTCGCCAACAAGTGTAAGTACCCCTTGTCTCCTATGATGCGCTATATACATGTTAGAGAATATAGTGCCCTCTAACCCTCTTCTTATCCAGTAACGAGATGACTCTAGATAGATATCAGCAACAGAGTATGGCGTATTCTTGCCATATATCGCTGCACTATCGTAAACATTAATCTCCTTTATATTTGCTATCTTTGCAATGATCTCCTTCTTTATACTCTCCCTTTCATTCTCTGAAAGGTTCCTGTTAACATATATTGCTCCAGTACTATCCTCTACAGAGAATGCTTGTGACTTCTCAATATCTATTGGTTGACCTACTACAAACTTTGTATTTAGCATATCCTCTATCTTTGGCTTTAACCTTGATGCTATGCTTGCCAAGGTTTTATTTTCTCTTGCTAACTTGCTAAGCAGCGCTGGAGCCTTTGCTGTCTTTATATTGGAAGAGAACTCATCCCATAAGAAGGGATACCTTGTCTTCTCAAGTGAGTAGGTTACTTTCTCGGATGTAACTAAATAGCCCTGTTCCTTCAGCCAATCATTTATGTAGAACCTCTCATTGTACACCTTGAAGCCATGATCAGATAGTATAAGTAATGAGTCATTACCATGCATATTACTAACAACGTACCTGATTAGTTCATCTACCTTTGCAAATACCTCCTTTGCTATATTAACCTCCTTCCTCTTCTCCCCATCAATTATCTGCTTTAGCAGGGTATGCTGTATCCAGTCTGTATGCCTTATCAGGAAGAAGTAAAAGTCATACCTCTTCGATGCTATAGCATGCTTTATAACCTGTATAGCATTCTCATTCATCCTCTTACTTGTAAGCATGAACTCATACACACCATTAGCCTTATCAGGGAATAGTTCATAATCTACCAACTCCGGATAGACCTCTAGAAGCGTTGAAGGATAAACACACTCGTGTATATTTGCAGCACCAACTGAGAGCCAGTCAAATACTATATCTCCAGGTATCCTTGGAGGATAACTATAAGGCATGCTGAATAGGAAGCATCTCTTACCCTTTGCATGTAGAATCTCATAGAATGTAACATCCTTTATATCTGAACCAGTATATGGTTTTGCCTCCTTACCATCGAACTTAAGGAAGCCAGAAACTCCATGTTTACCAACGCTCTTCCCTGTCTGCATGCTTACAAATGCTGATGGTGTTAGATATGGTAGAGTACTCTCAAGTAATGACGAATGGTACTCTTTGTATATATCTCTAGTATTACCAAACTCATCTAGTTTGAGAAGGTCTACATCAAAACCATCCAATGCAAGAACAATAACTGCCATACCAAAACCTCTCCTCCTTCTATATTTCTCCTCCCTCAATCTTCATTAACATAATCGATTACTTCGTCTATAACCTTACCCTCCATCCTTCCATCTACTGGCTCTATGCCCATCATTTCTAGTATCGTTGGTGCAACATCATATATGCTCAATCTGTCAAGCATTACTCCTCCATTGCCTTTACCCTTGTTGTAGAGTATGAATACTCCATCATACCAATGCACTGAATCATCTGGTCCAGTATCGTTCTCTGATAGATAAAGTGATTTATGCCCTATAGTACCAGCAGAACGCCAGTACAGATTATCAAAGTATACCATGAGATCTGGCTTATCCCCATTACACTCTCTATAGAGTAGTTCAGGCTTGTAAACCCTTGTATCCCATTGCTCATTATTTGGTCCTCTAACGTTCATCATCTCTCTAGCAAGTTCATCCCTGAACTCCTCATACTCCTCCTTTGGTACTACACCTTGAGCCTCTCTACCCTTAACGTTGAGGAAGACTCTAGCATAGTAGCCTCCCCACCCCCATGCTCTGGTCTTGCTCCAATCAACATCACACTTATCAAGATCTGTTACCTTCTCAGGATAATTCTTAAGCACTAGATAACCCTTCTCTATCAACCATTCATTTATACAGAATGCACCCTTCATGCTTGTTGTTCCATGATCAGATACAAGCATTATGTATGTATCATCATCTACCATGCCAATAAGTTCACCTATCTTACCATCTATGAACTTATAATACTCTCTTACAACATTCTCATATCTGTTGTTTGGCACATACTTTGGATGACTCTTGTCATGAAACTTCCAGAATGCATGATGGAGCCTATCTACTCCTATCTCAACGAACATGAAGTAATCCCATCTCTCCTTCTTAAGCAAGTACTTTATCACCTTAAACCTCTTCTCAGTCATCTCATATAGATCCTTTAGTATGGTATCCCTATCCTCTGTGCGAAATACAACATCGAACATGTACTTACCTTCTGCCATCTTTTCCACCTCTTGCTTCAACTCTTTAGGATATGTGTAATCAACCTTATCTGATGGGGTTATGAAGCATGATACAAGGTTACCATTAACAGGGTATGGAGGGTAACTAGGCGGTACACCAACAAGGCATGATCTTAACCCTTTCTCTGCTAGATAGTCCCATACCTTCTTAGCCTTTATACTTGAAGAGTTTGCTATCCATCCTTCATTATAAGAGTAACCCTTCCTATGTCTGAACCCATATATGCCTAGGCTGCCAGGACTCTTGCTAGTCATCATGACCATCCATGCTGGTATAGTGATTGGTGGATGACAGCTTTCAAGTACTCCTGCTATACCATTGTTAATCATCTTGCCTATGTTTGGTAGTTCATCCTTCATACTGAAGAGCAGATCTGCAGGCATGGAGTCTAAGCCTATAACAAGTAACTTCATCTTATGATAGAGTGAGAGTACTTGTATTTAAATATACATAGTCCTGGAGTTACATAACTCAAGTTATATAATAGGTGATATAGTACACTAATTATATATCTCTATATACAAGAGACTTAAATACTTGAATAATTCTAGTAGTATTAACCATGAAAGAGCAAGAACAATATATAATAAGTATGTTATTAGGGTTTGTATCAAAGTCTTTATTGTATAGAGTGTTAAGAATCAATAAGAAAATTTCAGTAGGATTTATTAGATGGCAAGTATATAATAAGCAATTAACAAGAGTTCTTGCTAGATTATCTACAATTAAGGAGTTCACTAAAATAAGCATATGGCTAGAAGGCGTAGTGGTTATGAGTAGCCGTTTGTACATATACCCTTCACGACTGTTAAATAGCAATCTTGTAATAAGGCTAAATCTAAAAGGTATATACGATACTAACAGCATGCAGATAGCAATAAATGTAACAACTGTAAGAGGAAGATAATAATATGGATAATCCATTTGAAAGGTTAGCAAGGGGCTCATTATACCTCTTACTAGGGAATATAACAACATCAATAGTTGGGGCAGTATTCTGGATTATACTTGCAAAGATGCTAGATTCAGTGCATATAGGTCAAGCGATGATAGTTATAGCATTAATGACATCCATAATTGCATTCACAGGTTCGGGAGTACAGACAGCACTTACAAAGTACATTGCTGAGCATAATGCTAAAGGTGAGTATAAAGAGAGTAGGAGGATTATAAATATAGGTCTAATTATCTCATTGTTGATAGGTACTGTTGTAGGTATAATACTCTTCCTCTTATCAGATAGTATAAGCATGATCTATAGTAGTAGTGAAGGTATAGCACTCCTAATATCTTTAGCCTCTTTATCATACATACCTGCAAATGCTGTAGTAGCATCTATATCATCAATATATACTGCATATCACAAGACTCAGTATGTGCTGCTTACAACGGTTATATTCCAAGCATCTAGGCTTATAGCATCTATAGCATTAGCAGTTAATGGGTTTGAAGCACTTGCCATAATTGCTGGCTTCTCTATAGCATCGATAATCAATTCTGTTATAGGTTACATAATAATGAGGAGTATATCCAAACATTATGTAAGAAGGGAGAGAGGAGAGGATGTAAAGGTAGAGGCTGATGACTCCAAAAATAAATTTAGCATAAAGGCTTTACTAACATTCTCTGGTTACAATTACATAGCTACAGGGTTAAGAACCTTAAGGAACCAGATAGGTGTGCTAACAGTAGGAACATATAGTATAGAGTTATCAGCATTCTATGGTATCTCATCCCTTATTGCTAACGTTGTTGGTCAGGTTATGATATCTATTGCAAGTATGCTGTTACCAACAGTATCTGAGGAGATTGTAAAGGGTAACAGAGATGGAGTCAAACATCTCTTCAATATAGCTATGAGGATAGCACTTGTACTCAACGGCTTCCTTGTACTTCTACTGCTCATAGAACCAACCTATATACTAAGGATGATATCACATTCATATGTAGAGGCTAGTGATGCGTTAAGGATACTGGTTATAGCATATCTCATAAATTCAACAAGCAATCTTATGGCATCAATGCTAAATGCAATAAACAGGGCAAAGGATATAGCAATGAGGGAGAGTATCTCATCTGCCATAATAGTAGCATTAACACCCTTGCTTGTACCTATCCTAGGCATCGAGGGCGCTGCAATTGCCCTACTAGTAGGCTCTCTCTCAAATCTAGTACTCTCATACATGCTTATAAGCAGGCAGGGTTTCACACTCTCTATGAACGTTTATAGAGCACCATTATCTATAGTAGTGGCATTCACCTTAGGCTATATACTGCTTGTTGTTTATGGTAACACATTAATATCATTAATACTAGCCTTATCAGTTCACATGCTCTTCTCTCTAGCAGTCAAGGCTATAACCAGAAAGGAGATATCAACTATAATAAGTATGCTTATTGCAAGAGGTAGGTGATTCTTAATGAGTAACTCAGCAAGAAGCATAAGGATACCAAACTTCTTCTACATAGAAGAGAATGCTAGGGATAGACTTGAAGATATACTTAAGAAGGAGGGTATAGCAGTAGATAGATATCTTATAGTATCTGGTACAGGCTATACACGTAAAATAGCAGATGATATAGCAACGATGTTAGACTCTAGTGCAATAGTAAGATTATGCATAAGCAGTAATGACATACATGCTATAAGCAGTATAGAACATACTATATTAAGGAATGAAGTATCCTTAGTACTGGCTATTGGAGGGGGTAAAGTTCTAGATACAGCAAAGTACGCATGCAGTAATATGAATATACCAATGTTAGCATTCCCTACAGCCCTATCCAATGATGGCATCTCTTCACCTATAGCAGTTGTAAGACTTGAGAGTATTGAGAGTAAAGGATCGCAGCCTCCAATAGGCATAGTAGTAGATATAGATGTGGTGAAGAGTGCACCAAAGCATACTATACTCGCTGGTGTAGGGGATCTAATCTCAAACATATCTGCTGTTGAGGATTGGAGGCTTGCACATGAGCATAAAGATGAACAGATAGATAGGTTTGCTGAAATCTTATCAAGGAATGCTGCTGAACGGTTCATTTACTATGTGTTAAAGAATGGTAAAGATAATAATAATAATAATAGTAGTAGTAATAATGGTGATGATTGTAGCGAAGACTCCAAGTTGATATATGATAGCAAGTTCCTAACATGCCTTGCTGAAGGGTTGATACAAAGCGGAATAGCAATGAGCATAGCAGGATCATCTAGACCAGCTAGTGGAGCAGAGCACTTGATTAGTCATGCACTTGATAGACTGCTAGAGAATCCTAAGCCCCATGGTATACAGGTTGGTTTTGCAACATTATTTGCAATGGCATTGAGAGGATCAGATTTCACAGATATAGTAGAGGTATATAAGAGACTTGGGTTCCCAACTACATTCGATTCAATAGGTGTATCAGTAGAGAAGTTCATGGAGGCTATAAGGATTGCTCCATACACAAGAAAGGGCAGATTCACTATATTAGATCTGATTAGAGATGATACGATGCTCATTAACGCTCTAAGGCTAGCCTATGGTAAAGCAATATTACAAGATATAAGATAAAGAGGGGATGGTGTGATTAATATGGTAAATAGAGTAGATAGGGCAGTGATACTTGCAGCAGGATATAGCACTAGACTAAGACCGTTGACAGATAACATACCAAAGACATTGCTTAAGGTTGGAAGATTAACTATATTTGATATGGCAGTATCAGCCCTTATGAACTATGGAATAAACAATATAATAGTTGTAACTGGTCATGCAGCAAATTCACTTAGAGAGCATGTAAAGATCAACTATAAACAGAATAGCATAACATTTAGGTTTGTAATAAATGATAAACCTGCTCTGGGCAATATATATTCATTCTATACTGCTAGAGAGTACATGGATAGAGATTTTATACTGCTTAACAGCGATGTACTCTTTCATCCAAAGATACTTGAATATCTCTTGATGCTAGATGGTTCTGTACTTGTTGTAGACGATCATAAGCAAGTTGGTGAAGAAGAGATGAAGGTCAAGGTTAATAGCACTGGTGTAATCAAGGATATAAGTAAGAATATTCCTGTAGAGGAGGCTGATGGGGAGTACATAGGCATAATGAAACTTACAGGCGAAGAGATACATAAAGTGGTAAGAAGTATAGAATCTCTATTCAAAGAAGGAAAATATAACCTCTATTATGAGGATGCTATAAGATTGATTGCTAATAGAGAGGATTGCTTCTATAAGTGTAGTACAAGAGGTTTACCATGCATTGAGATAGACACTATAGAAGATCTTAACAATGCAAGGAAGATAGCATATGATATAGAAAGAGGTTGATGCCATGAAGGTAAGTATAGATGAGTTAAAGAAGAGATACTTAGAGACTAAGGCTAATGAGAAAGGATGGATATGGACATACTATGTTAGAAGACCAATCTCATATTATCTAGCAATATTCTTTCTTTATTTCGATATATCTGCAAATAAAGTTACTCTATTATTCATCTTCACTGGCATAATAGGTTCATTATTATTGGCAGTAGGAGATTATACAATATCAATATCTGGTGCGTTACTTATAGAATTGGCGATAATACTAGATTGTGTTGATGGTAATATAGCAAGGGTTAAAAGACCAACAGTATTAGGAAATACACTGGATACATGGGGAGGAGAGATAATCCTAGTATTATCTATGTCTATGCTTGGTATAGGTTTATCTGTTAAAGATGATCTGCTTACTATAACAATTTTACGAGAGTGGGGTTTAGATAGCAGTATATATGTATACATAGGTTTCTTTGCGGCATTATCTACACTTGGAGCATGGGCTGCCAAGAATAACTGGCAAGTGATAATTAAACGTATAGATGGGTTAATATCAATGCCAAGAAGAAATACATTCATAATAGAGAATATCTTCCATTATTCTGGAGCATATTCAATCACAATGCTAGTATTTGCTGTACTTAATCTACTAGATATCTTCTTATCCCTAGTCTTCATTGTGTATACTATTAATCTTGGAGCCACACTATTTAGTATAGTAAAGAGAGCAAGGGAATTAGATAATAATTATGGAAGTTAACGCTTTGTTATGCTTTGTTGCATAACTGCCTATGTTTTAATATACTCATATGAGATTAGGTTCTAGATTGGTCTAAGTATAATGAATCAAGTGGGGAAGATCCTTTTCTTTTTGATGTATTATGCAATTAGCGTTCTGAGTTAAAGAAGATGAATAGAGGTAAAGAGGGTAGCAGATGGGGCATATGATAGTAAGGCTAACTTTAAGTTCCTTGATTGCTGATAATGCAAAAACTTGCTATAATGATAATAATGAAGGAGGAACTCTTATAGATGGTAATGATCATCTTGCAAATGCTGTATTAACACAATATGACTATGCGAGGTGAAAGAATAAAATACAGTATGGCTATAGATGGATAACAGAAGTAGAGTTAGCATTCTCTTTCATTAATAGAATGTTTGATGGTGAGCATGTTATGGCTAGAGTATATCAAAGGTTAAGGAGTTAACACTACATATATCATTATACAACATATATTCCTTAACGTAACAGACAGATAAGGTTGGGATAATGCTATGGATAAGATACCAATATACAATTAACTAATAAATTAGTTATGCAACAGAGCACATCCTATGGTTAAAACCATAGGCTTTCTTGCTAAATCTATGTAAAATAAAACCATCTTTAGCTAAATTCTTATCTTGACACTATTAATGGGCAAAATATATAAGCAAAAATGATTGAATTTCACTCATACCATTAAAGTTCTAGGTTTTCGTGTCGAATTCATGTAATATTACACTAGGAGACGCTCTATATTTCATACATACCATGTCATCTCCACATGCCTTACGCACGTATGTTCATTTATCAGGCGTTACGGCATGGTCAAATAATAAACGTTACTCTCCGTCATGATGGCATCTTTACATATATGATGGCATCTTTACATATATGATGGCATCTTTACATATATGATGGCATCTTTACATATGCCTTAATATCCTTTGATATGACATCAATATACGCATACTATTTGAGCATTATAATGGTAGATGATACAACTAGACAGTTGTATTCTAGACAATATATGATAAAGGGGGTTATGCCCCTCTATCTGATGTCGTTCAACACCTGTAGAAATTTCTGCTACATATATAATATATCTGCTATATGGATCTAGATACCAGATAGTGGATGTTGTTAAGATAAGGTTTGACCACCTTATAAAGATGGTTGATCTCTGATTTTAATATTTGGTGAGTCCAGCCTTTGTTTATGTCAGCTTTAGGTGTGACTGTGGATAGGGTTAGGAGAGTAGGGGGTCTTACAGAGTAATAAGGTTGCTCTGGAGAAGAATGTCTTTGCAGCGTTGCTCTGCTTAGCAGGTCTATCTTATAGGAGGGCTTCTCAGCTCATAGGCTGCTTATCCTATGTTGCTGTTCATGATGCTTTCATAGCCTTGACGAGGATTCTTCCGAAGCCTGAGCGCAGGTATAGGAGATGTATAGTTGTTGATGAGACTAAGCTAGGTCGTCAGCTCATCCTTTGGGCTGCTAGGGCTGTGGATAAAGGAGGTCTTGGCTTTAGATGTAGCTTCACAAGATAATCCTGAGTCTGAGCTCTTCCTTAAGGAGGTGTTACAGTGCTGTGAGAACAAACTCCTCTTCCTCGTTGATAAAGGACCTTGGTATCCTGATGCCTTTAATAAACTTGGCTTAGAGTATTAGGCATGAAACCATTATGGCGTGAGACCTTCGGTATAAGGAACCGCATCGAGAGAAGTGGTTCGGCATCCTCAAAGCCAAGCTTAGACGCTTCTACAACAACTTCCCATACAATTCAAGCCTAGACTCAATAGGAAGATTCCTAAAAGCCTTCACAGCAAATATACAACTGGGCGATACTCAATGGTTTAACAACATCTTTAATATAATAGAAAGATATAAATAGTCTTCTAAATTTTTTCTAAGCTAAATATGAAAAGATCATTTCAAACAATAATATTAGTTATATTATTAAATATTACAGTATTCTTACCTTATTCATATGCTCAAAATATAATACAATACGAAATAGAAGAGATAGGAAAATGTGGTTTCATATTTGAATTCTTACATCATCACAATACCATAATTTGTGCCACTCGTGGTGGTGAGATTAAGCTGTTAGATATTATTAATAATAAATTAACTACGTTATTAAGAATAAATGAACCAGACCCATCTTTTGAGATGGGTTTAGTTGGTCTAGCATTAGATCCATTATTTGGAAGTAATAATTATGTATATTTGCATTGGACATATGAAGATTCAGTGGATCAGAAATATTACAAGAAGGTAGCTAGATTTGTTTATGATCATAAAGAAAAAAGGTTAACCAATATGAAGATACTCTTAGATAAGATACCAGCAAATAAGAACCATAACGGTGGACCTATAGAGTTTGGTCCAGATGGTCTACTTTACATAACAAATGGAGATGCTGACGATTCTCCTCAATCAAGGAAGCGTATACTTGATAACCCATTCAAGCGGGGTCTAGATACGCTTGAAGGTAAGATACTAAGGATAGATAGGGATGGTAACGTACCTATTGATAACCCATATCCTAACTCTCCAATATATACTACAGGGCATAGGAATGTATGGGGCATAGCATTTCATCCTATTACGGGATTACCGTATGTTACAGAGAATGGTCCTGAGTCAGATGATGAATTGAATATACTTTATAGGG
>CAZLZM010000026.1:0-10859 GCA_964563995.1 uncultured Nitrosopumilales archaeon | reverse complement strand
AGACTGTTGACCATTTAAACCTATAGACGCCATTCATCCCCCATTGAAAATAGGGGGCTTTCTGGCGTCATTATTGTAAAATATAATCCATTCTATCTTATGTATAGTTAATAGCTTATCGTAACATCATTAAGAGATGGCAAAAATAATAAGTGATACTAGTCTTGCTAACTCGTTAGTTGCACCAAAGAGATCACCTGATATACCGCCAAAGTTTCTATATGCTATCAACAGCATTATTAGTGCAGATACTATAGATGTTATCAAAGCATATATGCCTACATCTAATGCTAAAATGTATGCTATTAATACAGCTAGCAGTGTTGATGTAAGGAACTTACTCCTACCACTTCGATCTTTGATGCTCATTGCTTTAGCAAACGGCGCACCCATACCCGCCCATGCAGCCTTGCCTAGAGATGCTTGAATAACCATGGTATACTTTGCTATACTCTCGCTAACTGTAATTGAAACAAGAATGCTAGAACCATTTATTGATGATATCGTTACTATTAAGCCTATTATATAAAGTATTAGGGCTGTTGCACCTGCTGAGCCTACCGCAGGGTCTCTTAATGCCCTTAACCTATCATCCCTGCTACCTTTAGCCATTACACCATCAGCGAAGTCTGCCAATGCATCTGTATGATGCATTCCTGTGATCATAAGGAGTAGGGTAGTTGCTATCAATGCTACTATCCAAGCATTATCTATAAGATGATCGAGCAGGAATGTTATTGAACCTATTGTAAAGCCAATAATCAAGCCTATTAAAGGGAAGAGGAACATGTATTTAGCAATGTAATCTAATTGGTATGATCTTTTGACTGGTATTATTGTTAAGAATGAGATAAGTGCTAGCAAGGGTTCAACGCTCATCTAATACACCAACTTTAATTAATTAATAGATACAATTTATTTTAAGCAAGGCTTTTATTTATTTTGGTTTGGTTATGTTAATTTAATTTTATATCATGCTCCTTAACAGTAGTAATGGTATAACAACAAAAAGTATGAATAGTAATGTGCTAACCTTCATAACCTTTACGGCTTGAACATAATGCTTTACACTTATACTCTCATACGCATCACCTAATGTATAATAACCTATCTTCTCAAGCCTTATCCTTAATGCACCAGCTAGTGCTGACATTGGGTAACCAGAGTTCCTGCTAGGAGTCTTGTGTCTATCTCTTAGCATTATTATAAATGCATTCTTCCAATCTAATCTTAGCAATAATGATGCTATAACTATAGTAATAGCAGTTATTCTGGCAGGTATGTAGTTTGCTATTGTATCAAGCTTTGCTGAACAGTAACCTATACATCTATGGTAAGGATCCTTATATGCAAGCATGGAATCTAGAGTGTTTACTACTCTATAGGTAAATGCTAATGGGACACCATACAAAGCATAATAGAATAGAGGGG
Organism: uncultured Nitrosopumilales archaeon; assembly: GCA_964563995.1. GTDB lineage: Archaea > Thermoproteota > Nitrososphaeria > Nitrososphaerales > Nitrosocaldaceae > JBBIQH01. Next base: position 9,428 of record CAZLZM010000026.1, on the reverse strand, counting down.
AGTTTATACCATCAACGGTGCTCTCTCCTATACTTTCAATTACAGCAGATAATATATGCTCATTATCAAGGTTAGATGTATTCCTACCTACTATCCTCGATAGTCTTTGCCTTGCAGTTATTATATCATTCTCTATTACAATAGCATCTATCACTGCTCTAGCATGCTCTTCCATAGACCTTATTGCAAATGTGCTCTTGAGTATTAATACTGCTAGTGTAGTTGCTATTAGCATATCTAGCAATGAAGCAAGTACAAGTATATAATGAGTAATTGCGAATGTTATAACTACTAACATCAATGCAAATATGCTACCTTTAAGATACTCCCTCTTTGCTGAATAGTCCTTAAGCCTAGGCTTGAAGAAGTCTATAATCTTTCCAACCCATACAGTAGGATGAAGCCTAGTAGGATACTCACCTATTGTTAGATCAATAGCTATAGCACTACAGAACACTATGGTTGAGAGGAGGAAACTATCAAGCATATCAACTATATACTATTCATTATCTATTATTATTTGGTATTACTTGCAACTATGAGCTCCTTGATTAGATCCATATCTATACTCCTTTTAATGATACCGCAGAGTTTATCTAGCATATCATTGAGCATTGATGAATCAATGCTACATGGTTCATTGAAATTGGAGCCAAGTGAGTCCTCCTCTGGTATCTTAAGATTATCTATGTATGGTACAACTCCGATGACATTCTTCTTTGCTATATACTCAAATTTACTTATAGCAGTATAAAGTATACTTACATCCCCTCTGAACTTGTTTATTATGAAACCCTTAACAAGTTCTCTCTCACGCCTCTTAAGTAGATGTAGTGTGCCAAGCATGCTAGCAAAGCAGCCACCCCTCTCTATATCAGAGACTATAAGCACTGGTGAATTTATCCTCTCAGCAAGCCTCATGTTTGCTATATCATATTTTGAGATGTTTATCTCAGCAGGAGATCCTGCACCTTCTATAACTACAATATCGTACTTGCTTGCTAACTTTTTGAAAGCATCTATAACAATACTTAATCCTTTATTTAGTGTAAACCTCTCATAGTACTCTCTTGCATGCATGATCTTGTACTCCTTTCCTAAGATTATTACACTGCTCATGTAATTGCCTAATGGTTTGAGTAGTATTGGGTTCATGTATACACTTGGTTTAACCCTTGCTGCGAATGCCTGCAATGCTTGTGCTAAAGCTATTACACCATTACTATCCTTGTTACCATAATGATCATGATCTATAGTATATAGCCTTGAAGACATATTTTGTGCCTTAAATGGTGCAACATTATAACCTTCATCTGCAAGTATTCTACATAGAGCAGTTACAATTGTGCTCTTCCCAGCACCGGATGATGTACCTTGTATCATTATGCATCCCATACTTACCACTCTTACAGTATACTCTTAATAGCATCTATTAGAGTTACATTATCATCTCTTAACCTCGTAGATACCCTAATGTATCCATAGCGCATTCCATAGAAGTTACTACAGTCTCTAACAAGTATACCCTTACTAAGAAGGGCATCTCTGATCATCATAGAGTTAAAGTCTCCATCTAATCTTAGAAGGAAGAAGTTTGTATCTGATGCTAAGGGTCTTAAACCTTGGATATTGGACAGATTATTGATCAAGAAAGTCTTCTCCTTTCTTATAACACTTCTACTCTTATCCAAGTGTTCTAGATCCTTCAATGCTTCAATGCCAGCAATCTGTGCAAATGTATTAACACTCCATGGTACCTTAGCCTTGCTTAAGACTTTAACTATACTTGGGTTTGATACACAGTAACCAACCCTTAGCCCAGCAAGACCAAATGCTTTAGTTAGAGATCTAAGTACTATAAGGTTATCGAACTCCTTAACCTTAATTGCGTAACTTTGCTTATCTGTAAACTCTATAAAGCATTCATCTAGTACAACTACTATCCCTTTATTATAGCAATACTCTACTACCTTAAGCATTATAGAATCATCAGTTAAAAATCCTGTTGGATTGTTAGGGTTACATATGAACAGTATCTTAACATCATTAATATTATTAAATATATCTTCTATGCTATCATAATCTAGTTTAAGATTGCTCATCATGATATGCTTTATAATTGCACCATTCTTCTTACATGCACGTGTATACTCTAAGAACGTTGGTTCTACTACGGCAACCTTATCATTTTCTTTAATAAAAGCATCAGCTACCATGTATATTATCTCACTTGAACCATTTCCAACAAGTATATAGTTCTCATCTATACCTATATACTCAGATATACTACTCTTTAGTATCCTTGCATAGGGATCAGGATACTCCATTATGCTATTATTATTGCTACCATTATTATTAATCAGGTTATCAATTATAGCCTTTATAACATTTGGAGGTGCTCCTAATGGGTTTATACTAGTACTAAAATCAATTATATGTATGTTCGTTGAACTATTCAAGTAATACCTGCCTCCATGTACAGGATCATCCAACCCAAGCACATACCTTTTGGCTAAACTATCCAACATTAGCATAATTATCATTTTCACTGCTTATATTTAATTAATTATATTATAATGAATAGCAATAAGATAAGGTTTGTCTTTGCTATCACCAGTATGCACTCTCACTATTATAGAATCTGTTATCCTTTCTTAACTCTATGTACCTTGCTATCTCATCTAATCCTCTAAATATACCCTCTGGCGCAAATAAAGATGGTGTCTCTGTCTTAAAGCCACCACAGCATCCTTCCGGCTCTTCATCTACATTGTACTCAACGAACTCTATACCTGCTTCTATAAGCATATCCTTTGCCTTCTTGCTTACCTCATCTTTACTTATGAAGAGCACTCCCTTTCTTACCATGTTATAGATACTTTAAAATGAGATAAATAAATAAATTGGGGAAGCGAAAGGTTGATTAATTCTAACAATCAATTCATCTGCATTGGTTACATTCAAACTGGTTGTGGGAGATAAAAAAGGTAAGGTTGTGAGCTATGAGGTTAAGGATGACAAGGCTAAACCCTTACTTGGGTTAAGGATAGGAGATGTGTTCGATGCTACAGTAATAGGCTTACCAGGCAAGATAAAGATAACAGGTGGGAGCGATAGATCTGGTATACCTATGAGGGCAGATGTACACGGTGCAGTAAAGAAGTACGTATTGCTCACGGGAACTGATCTAAGGAATGCTAGAAAAGGTGAGAGGAAGAGAAAGCTGGTTAGGGGTAATGTAATAAGTGAGGATATTTATCAGATTAATGCAGTTCTTATAGATGCATTAAATGAGGTAAAGAAAGAGGAGGAAGTGGCTCAAGGTCAATGATTTGATTAATTGAATAAATAGTATTATTACAATTTTAATTAACTGAAGAACTGATAAAATCATCCATATCACATTAGTAATGTAACTCCTATAATACAAAGATTAATACCAGCCCTTATCAATAGCATAAGTGTTGCAGTGGAGAGATACTTTACCAGAGTGGTATATACAAAAGTATGGGTACCAGCCATGTATAAATATAGGTACTGCAGGTCATGTTGATCATGGCAAGACTACCCTGGTTGAAGCCATAACAGGTGTATGGACTAGTGCACACAGTGAAGAGTTGAAGAGAGGGATAACCATAAGGGTAGGTTATGCGGATGCTGCACTCTACAAATGCTCGTCATGTAATGCACCAGAGTGCTACTCAACATCTCCTACATGTAGCAACTGTAGTAACAGATGCGAGTTAAGCAGAGTTGTAAGCTTCGTTGATTCCCCAGGGCATGAGAGTCTAATGGCAAATATGCTCTCTGGTGCTGCACTGATGGATGGTGCTATACTTGTAATAGCAGCCAATGAGCCTGTACCAAAGCCCCAGACTAGAGAGCATATGATGGCTCTACATATATTAGGAATAAAGAATATAGTTGTTGTGCAGAACAAGGTTGATCTAGTAAGTTACGATGAGGCAAAGGCAAACTACTCAAAGATAAAGGAGTTTATAGCAGAGTACATGGATGAGAATGATACTCCCATAATACCAGTATCAGCACAACAGAAGGTTAACATAGATGCACTTATACAGGCTATAGAGGAGCATATACCTACTCCAGAGAGGAATACAAACGCTGATCCTATAATGTATGTGCTAAGATCATTTGATGTTAACAAACCAGGTACTCCAATAAAGGACCTTAAGGGAGGTGTCTTAGGAGGTTCTCTATTGCATGGTGAGTTCAGGGTTGGAGATGAGATAGAGATAAGACCAGGTATATATGATGAGAGGAAGAACACATACGAGCCTATAGTTACTAGGATAGCAAGTCTTGCTACAAGTGCTGGTATGGTAGATTACGTTAGACCAGGAGGGCTTGTGGCTATAGGTACAAAGTTAGATCCTTCATACACTAAGAGTGATTCCCTCGTAGGTTCTGTAGTAGGTAAACCTGGTAAGCTACCTAAGGAGGTTGATGAGGTTACGGTGGAGAGTAGGTTATTCGATACTGCAATAGGTACACAAGATCTGGTCAAGGTTGAGTCTATAAAGGTTAATGAGACGCTAAGGATAAACATTGGTACTGCTGCATTAATAGCAAGTGTAAAATCTGTACATGATAATAAGTTAACCCTCAAGCTTAAGAGACCGGCATGTGTATTACCCAATAGTAAGGTAGCAATAAGTAGAAGGATAGCAGATAGATGGAGGCTAATAGGTGCAGGCTCAGTTGTAAGCAAGCATTGATTAGATTAGGGGGTAAGTGTTATCATTGTAGTACTACTATTGGATACAAGCTTTATCATGGTATTAGTAAGCAAGTCAATAAAATGCCTTGATACTCTAATAGTTAACCTTGGTAAGGTGGATTTACTAGTTCCTACAATTGTTATAGATGAGTTGAATAGAATAGCAAGATCAACTAATGTAAAGAGGGCAAAGAATGCAATGCTAGCATTGGATGTTATCTCTAACAGTAAGGAGTTCAAGGTAGTTGATATATGTAAAGGGTATAGAACAAGAAGGAGTAGCAATGATGTTGATGAGATGATAGTAAACTACTCCTATTGTACAAAATGCTATGTGGCAACTATAGATAACGATCTTATTCGTAAATTAAGAAGAAGAGGTATAGGTGTAGTTACATTAAGTGATGATGTTGTTACTATAATTCATTAGTAATGAATAATTAGTACTTATGCTAAGTAAGTATATGCTAGAGTACAAAGGTGTTAAGGTAACATGGCTAGGGCATGATACATTTAGAATAAGCAATGGATCAACAGTATATATAGATCCTTATAGATTGGGCAAGGAGCAGAGTACAAAGGCTGATATACTTCTTATATCGCATGAGCATTTTGATCATCTTAGCAAGGACGATCTTAAAAAGGTTATAAAGGATGATACAGTTATTATTACAACAGATAAATGTGCAAACGAGTTAAAGGGTATAAAGGTTAAAGAGGTTAAGGTAGTAAAGCCATGGGATAAGGTAAGCATAAAGGGCATAGATGTAGAAGCAGTACCAGCATACAATACAAACAAGATAAACCCAGATACCAAGAGACCATTCCATCCTAAAGAGGCAAATATGTTGGGCTTCATAGTTACCATAAATGGTGTTAGGATATACCATGCTGGTGATACGGATGCCATAGAGGAGATGAGGAGGCTCTCCAACATAGATATAGCATTGCTACCTGTTAGTGGGACATATGTTATGACAGTAGATGAAGCTGTACAGGCAGTTAACATGATAAAACCAAAGATAGCAGTACCTATGCACTATGGTACAATAGTTGGCTCAGAGGATGATGCTAAGAGGTTCAAAAACCTTGTAAAGGTATGTGATGTTAATATACTCAAACCAGAGCAGTAAGAATAAATAATAATAGAAGTTAATGGAGTTTCTCTTAAAATAATATGAATTATTTTTAATTGTTAGTTAATTGGCAGATAAATTCGTTATCATATTTATATTATTTCCTTGACGATTTATTTTCTTCAGTATATCTCTCAGCAACCCTGTACCTTAAATACTTATCATCGAGTGAGAACCTTGGCGGGTGTGGATTGTGTGTATCAGCATTGCACTTAGGGCACTTATCCATTAATGTGTATATATTGCAACTAAAACATTTCCTTAATAATACTCTCAATCTGTAACACCTTTACGTGACTCTTCCCTAGTAAATTTGAATATACCATTCTTCTTCTCTATACTCTTCTGTATACTTTGGAGTATGCTATTTAAGGTCTTCTCTGCTACCTTAAAGTTCTCAGCCTTTATAGTGAGTCTATACCTTGGTGCACCAAGGTATAGTATGTTAACCTTAACATCTTTACCATCCTTCATAGCACTACCTTTACCCTCTATAGCACTTAATAGAGTATCTTTTATAACCTCTATACCATCCTCTCTTGCACACCTTAACTCCATTACCCCACCTATCTCAACACTTGGTATACGTATCTTACTTGCTATCTCTTGTATAGCATTAAGCATATCCTCTGGCAAGTTAAGATGTTCTATACACTTTATACCCTTTTTAGCAACATCCTCAAACATATCGTAAAGTAGAGGGTACTCATCTAGCATTATATCAACATACCTATCAAACTCCTCATCGCTTATCTTACACCTCTCCCTTATTATACGTAAGAATGCCTTAGCCTTCTCACTCCTCTTATACTCAATCAACTTAAGCCTTCTCTCCTCGTTTGTAACCTGCCTTAATGAGAGATCAACCTCTCTTCTAGCCTTATTAACCCTTATAACCTTAAGAACCAACTTCTGTTGAGGCCTAACATAATGTTCTATATTCTTTATCCATCCAGTTGCTATCTCAGATATATGTAAGAAGCCCGTTAGACCATCGTACTCATCAAGGCTAACGTATGCACCTTGCGCTAATACATCCTTTACAGTAGCCATAACAAGCTCTCCCTCCTCAGGTAACTCATCCTTACTTGCATGCATGTGCATAGCAATTGTTTAACTGTAATTTATTCTATAGTTTACAATTCTAGTTAATTTTAATTAATAAAAGTGTGGCATTTGGTTAAAAGTCTATACCTCTCTTAGCCTTTATACCCTGTTTGTAAGGATGCTTTACAGCTCTCATCTCAGTTACAAGATCAGCAAGCTCTATTATCCTTTCATCAGCATAGTTGCCTGTAAGTATCAATGTTGTCTTTGTAGGCTTTAATCTTATAAGTTCTATAACATCATCAGTACTTATGAGATCAAGTTTAACAGCATAGTTTATCTCATCAAGTATAACTATATCATAAAGATTAGATGCTATCTTTTCCTTGCTTATTATCAATGCATCTCTAGCAGCGTTTATATGCTCTTGCTTGTCAAGTCTATCATCGATTATACCAACGAACCCCTTCCCAGCTGCTATGAGTTCAAACTCTGGCTCTAACCTCTTTGCACTCTTTAACTCTCCGTAGTACCATGAACCCTTTATGAACTGGATCATTGCTACTTTCATGCCATACCCTACCGCTCTCAATGCAAGCCCTAATGCGGCGGTTGTCTTACCTTTACCGTTGCCTGTATAAACTACAACTAACCCTCTATCATCTCTATCTTCTATCATTGCTAATATTGATATAAGGTAATCTACTTTAACATTAGTATTTAGCAGTATGGGTAAAGGAGAGCTATGTACTAATAATAACTATAAAAGGTTAGTTATAGCAGGTACAAGTAGTGGTGTTGGTAAAACAAGTATAACTATAGGTATAATGAAAGCATTAAATGATATAGGTTACAAGGTTCAAGGTTTTAAGGTTGGTCCTGATTACATAGATCCTTCCTACCATACAAGTATAACAGGAAGGGCTTCAAGAAACCTTGATCCATGGCTAATGGGCGAGGATGGGCTAGTGACAAGTTTTGTTAATGCTATGCATGATGCAGACGTGGCAGTTGTAGAAGGTGTTATGGGTATGTATGATGGTTTATCTGGTAAGGATGATTATGCTAGTACTGCACATGTAGCAAGGATACTTAAAAGCCCTGTTATACTAGTGCTAGATGCAAGCAAGAGTGCTAGGTCTATAGCAGCTGTTGCACTAGGATTTATAAGATACGGTGGATATACAAGGATCAAGGGGGTAATACTTAACAATGTTGCAAGTGATAGACATGCAGAGTACTGCAAAGAAGCATTGGAGCAGTTGAATATACAAGTTGTAGGAGTAGTTAAAAGGAGCAATGATATAATGCTTGAGGAGAGGCATCTAGGCTTGATACCTACATATGAGAGCAAATTTATTCATGATAAAGCATACAAGGTTGCAAGTTATGTTAAGGATCATCTTAACATAAATGCTCTAGTTAGTATAGTTGAGAACAGTGTTAAAGAGAGGTTAAACATTAGCTATAACAAGGGTAGCAGCAGTATTATTATTAACAGTAATACAAATAGCAACAGGAAGAAAAAAGATTTTAGCATAGGAGTTGCCTTAGATGAATCATTCAACTTTTACTATACTGATAACATAGATATGCTAAAGAATTATGCAGATGTTGTATTCTTCAGTCCACTTCATGATAATGATCTACCTAATTGTGATGCCTTATACATAGGAGGAGGGTTCCCTGAGGTTCTTGCAGATGCTTTAAGTAAGAATATTAGCATGATGAGTAACATAAGAAGAGTTGCAGAGGATGGTATGCCAATATATGCTGAGTGTGGGGGCCTCATGTACCTTAGTAGATGTATAATAAACAATGATAGCAAGTATAGGATGGTAGGATTGCTGGATGCTGATACTCTGATGAGCAAGAAGCTCACACTTAACTATACAGAGGCTAAGGTAGTAAAGCCGTGTATCGTATCTGCATCTATAAATAGAGTTATTAGAGGGCATGAGTTCCACTACTCAGCTTTAGATAATATAGCAAACGATAGCACATTTGCATATGAGATGCTGAAGGGGAAGGGTATAGATGGGAAGCATGATGGTCTTATAGTATATAATACATTGGCATCTTACATGCATATACATTTTGCATACAAGGACATAGTAAAGAATGTAATAGAAGGATGTAGAGCATACAAAAGGAAATAAACAAAATAAAATAAATAAAAAGCTAATAGTAGATGGTGAGCTACTCCTGACTAAAGCCAGGGGCTTCTTGGTTCATAGACCCTTTTAGGATCTCCCCAAGCGTAAATTCCTGTGGCCCCCACGGCAGTCTAAATACTATATTGGTATATATGGGTTTAAATATTTTCGGCAATTCATTCCAGAACTAAAGTTCTAGGTTTTCTTGCCGAATCTTTATAAAGTATCTTATCTATTTATTGGCTCTGTTAACTTAACCACCATCTATAAGTAGAAATCTACTCAAATCTATCTTAACATTAAGATACGATTGAATAGTCTAAACCATTTTGTAATATGCTCTCTATT
>CAZLZM010000025.1:0-11287 GCA_964563995.1 uncultured Nitrosopumilales archaeon | reverse complement strand
GCAAGAATTATTAATCTCCTTTAAGTTCAGCACATTTATTTTTTATAATTTATATTTAATAATGTTAATTAATTATATATTACCTAAAATTGATTAAATATGGCATGCTGATTGCTCAGTTATCAGATCTACATGTCAGTAATGGGTTTAAGAAAGAGATGTTAGAGAAGGCTATAGATGAGGTTAACAACATGGATCCAGATCTAATTGTAGTAACTGGTGATATAACAGAGAATGGTATCCTTCAAGAGTACGAGAGAGCTAGAGAGTACATTAACATGATCAAATGTAAGAGCATATTGATGCTTAGTGGCAATCATGATTATAGGAACACTGGCTACCTGTTGTTCAAGAGGTTCTTTGGCGATAAGATAAAGCAGTTCTATGAACATGAAGAGTGTATAATAACAACTCTTAGCACATCAAGACCAGATAGGGATGAGGGAGAGGTAGGTTATAGACAGAACCTCTGGTTACTTAATACATTAAGCAAGTACAGCAATGATAAGAGCAGGGTTAAGATTATAGCCATGCACCATCATCTCATCCCAATACCTGATACAGGTAGTGATAGGATAATAGTTGTTGATGCTGGCGATGTTCTCCATACAGCGCTCATTGCGAAAGTTAACCTAGTACTATGTGGACATAAGCATAGACCATGGTTATGGAGGCTTGGAGATCTATTGGTTGCATACGCTGGAACTGTATCGTCCGAGCGTATGAGAGGCTTCTTCTATAACACATACAATGTAATTGATATTGATAAGGATAAAGAGATATCTATAAGATTGAAGATAGTTAATGGTAGAGAGATGGCCTTGCAGGATGTGGTTAACAGTAGAGAGACAGCTTTAGAGGAATGAGTCGGAATTAAATTAAATTTAGAATATACACAAATATTGAAATATTAGAGTAACTGCAATGAGCATATGGTTAAGGTATTCCTAAACGGTTATGGTACAATAGGTAGAAGGATAGCATACGCATTAGCAAATGATAAGGAGATAGAGTTCCTAGGAGTAGGCAAGTATAGTATAGATGATAGAGCAAAGGAGGCTAGGGATCTAGGTTTTAATATATTTGTACCAGAGGATAAGACGCAAGAGTTCATCACTGCAGGATTCAGGGTAAAGGGTAGTATAATTGATGCATTAAAGACCAGTGATCTTGTAATAGATGCATCAAAGGATGGGATAGGGTACGAGAATAAGGTTAAATACTATGTACCATTAAACAAGCCAGCAATATTTCAAGGTGGAGAGGATAGGTATGGTGAGTATAGTGTGGCAGACATGATACATAACTCAAGGGTTAACTACGAGAAGGCATATGGTAAGAAGTATGTTATACAAGGTAGCTGTAATGTTACAGGCTTAGGAAGGATAATGCAACCATTGATAGAACATTACTCTAACAGCATTGTAAGGTTCGATGCTACTCTAATAAGGCGTTGGGCAGATCTGGAGGATAAGAAGGAGATTAAGGACTCTGTAGAATGGGATAAGGATCCTCACCATCAGAAGGATATTGCAGACTTTATAACAACACATGAACTGTATGTTGATGTTTACAAAGTACCAAGCAGAATGATGCATCTACACCAATTATATGTTAGATTTAAAGACCATGCACCAAGCAAGGATGCTATACTAAGTATATTTGATAAGGAGTGGGGGGTAGCAGTACTAAACAATGTAAAAGGTACAGCGGATATAAGGAAGAAAGCACTAGAGCTAGGATTCCCATTCGGAGATACATGTATGGTTCATATACATGCAGATGTACTTAAGATTCAAGGAGACACGTTAAAGATAGTCTACTCTGACGATCAGACAGGTATAGTTGCACCAGAGAATCATCTACTTATGCAGGCTATGCTATTCAAGAGGAGTAAGAGAGAGGCATTGAATAGGACTGAGAGTATATTTAGATTAGATGAGAGGAAGAAGGCATTAATGGATGAGTTTGGTTAAAAGGATAAGATAAAATATAAAGAAAATAATAATTATATAACAAATATTTCTTGCTATTACTATTAAGCTAATTCATTGTATACTATTACTATTCTACACTTATCCTCTCTCTTTCTTTCTCTGTCTCTTTCTCTTTAAACCCACTCTCCTCTATCTTCCTTAACTGAGATAGGAGGAACTCCTTGTACTTTTCCTTCTCATGCTTAGTCATCTTATCCATATTCTCTGCAAGCAAAGAGCCCAAGGATATTACCCTGTCTAGGATATCCCTAGCAAGAAATATGCCTAGATTACTCAAGCGCATAACAACATCCAACTGCTTCCTAACTATATCTTGAACTACATTAACATCTGCAAGTACCCTTTTACCCTTATCGGTTATCATATACCTACCATCAACCTCATCTATCAGCCCTTCCTGCATCAACTTACCTAGCAATGGGTAAACAAGCCCAGGTGATGGCTTCCATTGATTCTTACTTCTTCTAGCAGCTTCATCTATTATCTCTTTACCAGTCATAGGCTTCTCAGAGAGCATGAACAGTATGTAGTACCTTGAGAATCCTCTTGGTATCGAGCCACTTATTCTCTGTAGCCATTCTGATATCATATCACTAGTGATATCGTTAATGATACATATATATCTTTCCCTATACTATTGCAATAGAAGGGTACCCAACTACAGAACCCTTATCATTTGTTACATCCCCGCTTGTAGCATATTTAAGTAGCATACCTTTGCTGAAACCTAACTCCTTACAAGCAACCATTACCGATGCTATTGCACCATACCCACATGCACTAATATCTAACCTCTCAAGCACTGTATAGTATCTGTTTACATCTAAAGACTCTATAGCCTTTATAAGTTCACCATCCTTTCTATATGCTTGTTCATTAGGTTCATAATGCGTTAGATCAGATGATGCTATTAGAAGTACATCTATACCATCATCTATAACCTCTTTGCTAACCTCTGCAACTGCCTTACCTAGATCAACTGCAGTATCCTTATCCTGTATCCATAGCACTATTGGTACTATAGTAAACCCATATGCATAGATATACTGAAGCATAGGCAGTTGAACCTCTAAACAGTGATCCTTGCTATGTGCATAATCATCTATGTCAACTATACCAGATCTCTTAACTATGTTATCAACTACACTATCATCTACCCTAACCTTACCTAAAGGAGTCTCCCAGTAGCACTCTCTCATACTAGCAACCCCACTACCTAAACCATAGTGATTAGGACCAAGCATTATTACAACATTAGGCTCTATGTTAGAATATGCATAGTAGTATGAGTGTGCTGCTACTGCACCAGAGTAGGTATAAGCTGCGTGTGGACATACTATTGCGGCTACCTTTCCTCTAGAATCTTCTCTTTTATCCTTACTTAGTTTAGGCTTTGGTAATATATTTGGCCCTAGCCTATGCAAGAAGCACTCATTTATAGCATGAATTAACTCTTCTCTGCTAGATGGGTAGAAGACACCTGATACGTAAGGTCTTCTGACTTTCATACCTTATACTATGATAACCCTTCCTCTATCTTTGTCTCAAAGTCATCTATCTTGTATACATTACCATTGTATGTGAAATAGTCTAGCTGTTTATCTTGCACTAAACCTTTCTTGTTTAGTATGTGTAATGCTAACAACCAGTAAACTGTTGCTATGGCCCTTCTCCCTCTATTGTTTGAGGGTATAGCAAGATCAACCTTTGTTAATGAGTTATCAGTATTAACCAATGCAATTACAGCTATGCCCGCATTGGTAGCCTCTACTATAGCCTGTATATCTGCTTGCGGATCACTTACAAGCACTACTTCAGGTTCTATGTATGTTGATAGGAATGGGTTAGTGAATGTTCCAGGCATGAACCTTCCTACTATCGGAGTTGCCCCGGTTAATTCACAGAACTTGTTAACCGCAGTGATTGCTTGTTCCTTGCTTGTGCATACAGCAACCTTTGGTAATGCTCTTGCTATGAATGATGCTGCAGTCTCTATCCTTTCCAATGTCTTGTTCATATCGAGCATGTATACGCCCTCATTGGTCTTTGCTATGAACCTCTCCATATGTTTGGTTTTAACATCAGTTCCTATCCTTATCCCAGCGGTTAGTATCAACTTCTCTATATTATCAAGTATACTCATACATGATGCTTAAGCAAGAGTTAATTTTAATCTACCGTTTTAGATCACCTACTATAAGTTATACTTTAAGCGATATCTAGCTTCTCTTAACTGCTTATTACTTCTATTTATTAAAAAAGTACTCATAGATGCTACTATTACAGCAAGTGCTATTGCAAGATATGTTAATGTGGATTGTGCATATAATCCTGTATCTTTGTTCATATTGTTACTAATATTATTCATAGTAGGATTAATTATAACCTCAAAACTGTGATTAATATCATAAGCGTCTATTCTCTGTACTATAACATCTATATTCCAATTACCATACTGACTAAGATAACCTCCAGTAGTAAGGTATTTATCCCCATGAATTCTGTCATTGTCAAGGGTTGCTACTATTGGTCCAACCGCTGTATCCTTGTTTGTGAAACTAAGGAAGACATATTTAGCATTTTGTATAGGATTATTACTTGTTGCATCATGTAATGTAACGATGAATGTATTAACCCCAACCCTGAATGGTAGGATATCTAATGTTATTCTTATCCCATTTACAATTGCCTCTTGATGATACCCATCATTCCCTTGCATAATTGATGATTGATGAGAGTGCAATGGTGGCGCAGTTACTGTAAGTAGTGCTGCTGCAAAGAGTACAGTTATACCAATTAACGATTCTATCTTTACACTCCTGTGTAACTTTACAATGTTATAATCACTACTGTTACTATCATTCTTGTTACTATTATCATTACTAATTATATATCCCTCACTTACTTTTCTTGCTCTTGCTATTGAGATAATATGTTTGTATATAATCATCTGATTGTACGCACCAAGTAATACCATTGGTAATGCAGTAAATAATTTTATTACTAAGTTAATTCCATACTGAGTATTAAAGAGAGAATCTAATGAATTTAAATGAATATATGCCATGTAAATCCCTGTTACGCCTATGATCCCTAATGATATAATTGTAATCTGTGAGAAGCGTAGTATTGCTAAAGATAGATCATACGAATACACTTCTTCCTTCATCTTATCTTTAAGCATAGGTATAAGAATAGAAGAAAGGTAAAATAGACCACCTATCCATGCTGCAACACCCATGAAGTGAAGCCAGTCTGCTGTTATTGCTATTGAACTAATAGAGTTATGACTGAAGATGCTATTTGAAATGATATTTACTGCTCCAGCTGTTAACACTGCAATTAAATACAAATAATTAGATGATTTAGACCTTGCTATCTGTCTATAATAAACTGCTAAGAGTGAAATTACTGCTACACTTGTTGTTGTGCGTATGATAAACACTGTACCAATAGGTAAGTTAAAGATTAGCGTTTGTAATACGGTAATGATATTATATTGAGACTGACTAGCTAGATTACTTGCCTGCAAGAATACTGATACTATAGTAAAGATGATTATTGTTATACTGCTCATTATTAATATTAAAATTAGTCTTTTTATTAATCTAGAGTTAGCAGATATACTTTTGCCTAATATAATATGTGAGAGTGTTACTCCTACACTAGCAGTCTGTGCTACAATTAGAGGCCATTTTAATAGTGCATCGTATATAGTTGATCCATATGATGTTTGAGCTCTTAAATTGGTTTTATCGTCTGAAATATGATCAACTCTACTATTTCCTATAACAAATACATAGGCTCCTTTTGCTATATGCCCATCATCAAGAGATAATGTACTCCAAGCTACTGTATAAACACCATTGGATAGTTTATCTCTATTTAAAGTTACAGTAGCCTGTCTACCATTCTCTCCTGTTATCTTAAAGTCATCATTATCTACCCTTTCACTATTTGAATTTAAGATGCGTATATAACTAAAGTTTGGATCAGGCCTTTCTGAGAAGGTTATAGTTAGTTGTGAAGGTATATGGTTTATATCAATTAAAGAATCTGGTTCTATAGAGTAAGAAGAAGGGAGTGCATGACCATATACAATTTTAGGAGTTTGTATTACAATAATTATAGTTAATATTATTGTAAGAATAAATGATTTAGAGAGATAAGGGTTAGATATATTCATAGTTAGTTATTTGGTTAACCACTCTGATTTCTACTATATTTACTATTCTTTCTTGCTATTACTATTGCTCCTATAGCCAAGCCTATACCTACAATACCAGTACCTATACCTACGATAGAGAACATATTGCTACCATTAGTAGTTGTTATTATATTACTATTAGATAATGACGTTTTTATTGAAGAGAGATCACCCTGTATCTGCTTTAAAACAGAGCCTATCTCGGCATTTGAGGTATATGGCTCTGGGAAGCCAGCATCAGATCTTATCTTTGGGCAACCAAAGCCCCCTGTAAGTCCTTTGCGTGTTACACCATCAGATATCTTCACTATACTATTATCTGCACTTGTACCAGCCTCACCTGCTGTAGCACAAGTGAATGTAAGATCTACAGGCACATTATTTATTGTACCAAATATCCTATAACTGTATGTTGTAGCAACGGTAGGATAGAAGATAGCATAGTAATGACCTGGGTCTCTAAATACAGGGCTAAGATCCATAGTAGTCTTCTTACCTCCAGCAGAGATCTCTACCTTTAATGTCTTCTCTAGTCCCTCAACAGGTTTAGCATTTGGTGCAAAAGAGTTCATAGGATCGTTAGGGTCTGGGGTAAGTACTCTAAGATCAACACCTGTTCTATCATCAACATATATAGGCTCGTTCAGTGAACCTACGATGATAAGGTAATCCTTATCCCCAATGGTGTATAAGGCTCTTTGGTGCGCAAATGCATTTGGTACTGCATTAGACAATACAAGTAATGCAAGTAAACTGCTTAACGCTTGAATACGATGCTTATTCATAGGTTATCCACTTCTACTACAAATTATTAGTGTTATGGTACATTCTACTAATGTACCATGATTATTAGCTATACTCTAAATATTGTGCTTTATGGCTTTACTGAGTAGTTAAAATAACACCTTAGATAGAGTAGTAAATATGAGCAATGGTATGGTTGTAGCAAGTGCGCCAGCAAAGGCAATACTCTTCGGTGAGCACTTTGTAGTATATAGTAAACCTGCCATAGCACTTGCTTTAAAGAAGAGGATGTATGCTAAGGTTAAGGTTAGGGATGATGATGTCGTAGAAGTAATATCAGATTTAGGATACTCTAAGCATAGTATAGAGGATGGTTATAATATAAATAGTGAAGATGTGCATAGGCATATAATCCATTCTGCATTGCTTACAATGGAGCATATAAGCAAGTATAAAGGGTTAACGATAATTATAGACTCTGAGTTCCCATTTAGTATGGGTTTGGGAGCTTCTGCTGCATCAAGTGCATGTGTAATAGCAGGTGTAGCATATGCTATTATGCAGTATAAGTTACCAACTGATGATATATTCAAACTATCCCTAGATGCTGAGAGACTAATCCATAGAAACCCCTCTGGAATAGACTCTGCAACATGTATACATGGAGGCCTTGTATACTTTAAAGATGGTAAGATAGAGAAGATAAATGTATATTGTAACGATCTAAACTTCCTTATAGCAAGCTCAAATATAAAGAAGGATACTGGTAACATGGTATCAAGGGTTAAAGCATTGTATGAGAACAATAGAGATGAGTTCTTGGGTTTAGCAAGTATAAGTGAGAGCATAACCATGCAAGGTATAAATGCATTGATGAGTTGTGACAAGGTTAAACTTGGAATCTTAATGAGCATGAACCATACGTTACTTAAGAGTATAGGTGTATCAAATGATACCATTGATGCTCTAGTAAGTAAGGCTATAAGGCATGGGGCATATGGTGCAAAATTAACTGGTGCAGGTGGAGGTGGATGTATAATCTCTTTAATAGAGTACAATGGTAGATTATTGGATATATTCAAGGATAATGATCCGTTCATCTCATGTATAGAGGATGAAGGTATTAAAATAATAAGTAATTTACAATCTTAATCAATTATACCATAATAACTTTAATTATGGCAAAAATTATCTGAACTATCTGAAGATTTAATGATAATATTTTTATCAATGTAGTTAGGGTAGAAGATTGAGTTAGATGATATCATTACTTAAACTAGGAGGCTCTATAGTAACATTCAAGGATAAACCGTTAGCATTCAATAGTATAGCAGTTGCTAATATAAGTAAAGCATTGAGTGAGTTTATAGAAGATGAGCATGAGCCTTTGATAGTTGTTCATGGTGGAGGCTCCTTTGGGCACTACTACTCAGTAAAGTATGATATCCATAGCAGAGCAGATAGATACAGTTCAGAGGGTATATCTTATGTTAGATGCTCAATGGTAGAGCTTAACCATCTTATAGTAAGTACTATGCTTAAGAGTGGCTTAAAGCCTTTTACAGTGCATCCATCATCGTTATTCCTGAAAGGTAAGGATATCAATGTTGATGCTATGAATAGGTTAAAGGATATAGCAGAGCATGGGTTGATACCAGTCATTCATGGGGATATAATGCATTATAGTAAGGATTTATTCTACATACTATCTGGAGATGAGCTCATGAGCATAGTGGCAAGATATGTAAATCCTAAGGTTGCTGTGTTTGCATTGAGTGTAGATGGAGTTTACAAAGATATAAAGAGTAAGGAGTTGGTTAAAGAGTTAAAGTACTCTGGTGATGCATTTATAAACGATGTAGGTATGGATGTTACTGGGGGTATGAAGAGGAAGATAAGGGAGGCATTCAATATAGCAAGTATGGGTATAGATGTATGGTTTGTTAATGGTCTTTATACTGATAGAATAGTAAATGTGCTTAAAGGTTATGAAACAGTAGGTACTATAGTTAGAGGTAGATGATGATGCATAAAGAAGATACGCAAGGAAGCAAGGGCGATACTGCAGTTAATACGAATAAGGATAATGTAGAGGTTATAAAGAGTAGGAAGCTTGAGGGGTTAACTATACCATTGAGAGAGAATGTTCAAGCAAGGAATATATCAACCTTCCTAGAGTATGTTATGCTTATACATAACGCATTACCAGAGTTAGATATCGATGATATAGATACAAGCACTACATTCTTAAGCCATAGGTTCTCTGCTCCAATAATAATAGACTCCATGACAGGGGGTACTCCAGAAGCTGCTATAATAAATGCTAGACTTGCTGAAGTTGCTGAAGAGCTTAACCTTGGGATGGGTCTTGGTAGTCAAAGGGCAGGTTTGATTAGCGATGCTCTGATTGAGAGTTATGCAATAGCAAGGGATAAAGCCCCAAATGCATTCTTGATTGCAAACATAGGAGGTGTACAATTGAAGCATTTAACACTTGATGATATAAAGAAGATAATTGATATGATAAGAGCAGATGCCCTTGCTGTACATCTTAATCCATTACAAGAATTAATACAACCAGAAGGTGAGCCTAGGTTCAAAGGTATATATAGCAAGATTCTTGAGTTGGTTAAGAGCATATCTGTACCAGTTATAGTTAAAGAGGTTGGTGCTGGGATATCAAGGGAGGTTGCTGTGAAGCTAGATCTAGCTGGTGTAAAGGCAATAAACATAGCAGGGTCTGGAGGTACAAGCTGGGCTGGTGTTGAGAAGCTTAGGGCAGATAATGCAAGCAACGATCTAAAATCCCATTTAGGGGAGTTGTTATGGGACTGGGGCATACCAACTGCTGTTGCATTACTTGATGCTAGAAGGAGTGTTAAATCAAGTATAATAGCATCTGGAGGTCTTAGGAATGGATTAGATATAGCAAAGTGCATCGTGCTAGGAGCAGATATGTGCGCATTGGCATATCCATTCTTAAAGCATGCAAATGAATCAAGGGAATCAGTGTTGAAGTATGCAAACATGCTAATAGAAGAGTTAAGGGCTGTAATGTTCCTTACTGGCTCAAGGAGTATCAAAGATCTTAAGGGTGCAAGATACTTGCTTCTTAGCCCATTATTGGATTGGTTTAAGGTATGAGCAACAGCAGTATAGAGCAAGAGATAAGGAGAATAGCAGAGAGGGTTGATGAGTTCATACTATCTAACATAAATGGTGAACCTCTTAAACTATATGAGGCTACACTACATTATATAAAGAGTGGAGGTAAGAGGCTAAGACCATTCCTTGTAGTAAAGTGTTGCGAGTTATGCAATGGTAGCATGGATAAAGCATTGCCTATAGCAAGTGCAATAGAGATGGTGCATAACTTTACACTTGTACATGATGATATAATGGATAACGATGAGTTTAGGCATGGTGTACCTACAGTACATAGATGCTATGGATTACCATATGGTATACTTGCAGGTGATCTGCTACTAATAGAGGCATTCAATACAGTAGTTAAGCATGGTAAGGATATAGGCTTAGATGGTAATGTAATAACAAGGCTCATAGGTATACTTGCTAAAGCATGTAAGGAGTTAAGTGAAGGACAAGCACTTGATATGGAATTTGCAGAGTCTAAGGTGTTACCAGAGCAAGAGCATTACATAGGGATGATAAACAAGAAGACTGCCTCTCTGTTTGAGGCATCCTGTGTTCTTGGTGCAGTTACTGCCTATGCTGATGAGCCTTCCATTGCTAAACTAGCATCGTATGGTAGAGGTATAGGTCTAGCATTCCAACTCATAGATGATCTTATAGGGGTCTTGGGTGATAGCAAGGTAACAAAGAAGCCTGTTGGTAATGACATTAGAGAGGGCAAGAAGACACTACCTATACTTATTGCATTAAAGAAGAGTAATGATATGCAAAGGACAAAGATACTATCCATACTTGGAGCTAAAGGTGTAGAACAGAATGATATACTCTATGCCATAGATACCCTAACCAGATTAGGTGTTGAGAAGGATATTAGAACGACTGCTGAAAGTTATATTACAGATGCAATAAAGAGTTTAGAAGGGTTAAGCATCAATGGTGACAATTATAATAATAGAGTTAAAGCAAAAGAAGCATTGGTATCTCTTGCAAGGTTTATAGTTGAGAGGAGTCGATGATTATACAATACTCTGCTGTTTAATTCTCATCTGTCTGTCTAGATAGTAATCAATGTTAAGGCATGACATCCTCCACTTCCTTAAATAAGGAAGGAGCTTCTAGCTTCATTGTTAGTACTTGATTAGCAAATGACAACCTCTATGCAAGAGCAGGCAACTTATTGGATACA